>JBEANU010000106.1:0-10780 GCA_041165265.1 Bacteroidota bacterium
AGGCAACGTAACCCGACATTTAATTGAAAATAATTTCAAAACTATTTTAGTTGAAAAGCCTGGAGGATTGAATGGTGCTGATATACAAGCTGTATCTAATTTAGCTACTGAAAAAAATGCAACAGTATTATTGGCGTATAACCGTAGATTTTATGCCAGTGTATTAGCTGCTGAAAAATATATTCATGAAGATGGCGGACTTACCTCCATGCATTTTGAATTTACAGAATGGAGCCATGTAATAGAGCCTTTGCAAAAAGCCGAAGGTGTAAAAGAAAATTGGTTTTTGGGCAATAGCACACATGTGGTTGATTTGGCTTTTTATTTAGGAGGAAATGCTAAAGAAATTTCGTGTTATAAATCTGGTAGTTTGGCTTGGCATCCATCAGGTGCTGCATTTGCTGGTAGCGGTATTACAGATAAAAATGTTTTGTTTACTTACAATGCCAACTGGAATGCGCCTGGGCGTTGGGGTGTAGAGTTGATGACTAATAATTATCGCATCATTTTGAAGCCACTAGAAAAATTACAAATTCAAAAAAAAGGAAGTGTAGCTATTGAAGAAATTTTGATAGACGATACATTAGATAAAGATTTTAAACCCGGATTATATTTGCAAACACAATTGTTTTTGCAAAACGATTTTTCAAAATTTAGCACCATCCACCAACAAGCCGAAAATGCAAATGGTGTATATAAAAAGATGGTTGAAAAAAAATAATTATCGTAAACAACAATTAATATTTAATGATATGAATGATAATAAATTGAACAAATATGTAGGTTATTGGCTACTTACAGGTTGTATGATGATTTTGGTGCAGGTAATATTAGGTGGCATTACACGATTAACAGGTAGCGGATTATCAATCACTGAATGGAAAGCAATTTTAGGATTTATACCTCCGATGAATGAAGCTGAGTGGCAAATAGTTTTTGAAAAATATAAGGCATCCTCACAATTTGCATTAATAAATAGTACAATGGATGTAGCAGGATTTAAACAAATTTTTTTCTGGGAATATTTTCATCGATTATGGGCACGAAGCATTGGTGTGGTTTTTATTGTACCCTTTGTATATTTTATTTTAAAGGGTTGGCTGAATAAAAAAATGATTCCGCATTTGGTGGTATTGTTTGCTCTTGGCGGCATTCAAGGTTTAGTAGGTTGGTTGATGGTGAGCACCGGATTAAAAGATAGAGCATGGGTTACACCATTTAGTTTAACTGCTCACTTACTATTAGCCACTATCACATTTGCTTATTTAGTTTGGGTTTATGTGGATTTATTTTTGCAATCAGGTTTTATAAAAGTAAAACACTCAACTGTTTATTGGCTTAATTTTTTAATTTTTGTTTGTGCATTTCAAATGATGTTAGGTGGCTTTATGGCTGGTACACATGCCGCTACTTTTTTTAGAACTTGGCCTTTAATGAATGGAAATTACATTCCTGAAAATGTGTACAATACAGCAACTAGTATAACGAATAATTTTTTAGATAACCCTGCTTTTATACAATTTGCACATCGCAATTTAGCGTATGTTTTATCGGTATTATTGCTTTGGTTTTGGTACAAAAATAAATCAGCAATCGGTATCAAAAGTTTTATGTTGGTGCCTTATATGCTATTGTTGCAAGTAATGATGGGCATTGTAACTTTAATATTTACTACCGATAAAGTTCCATTATTTTGGGGGGTTGCACATCAATCTGGCGCATTAATTTTACTAAGTTTATTGTTGATTACTCGGTTTAGAATTTCCTCAAAAATATTGTAACAATATATGATGTCAATCCGAAAAATTACGGCTGATTCCGTTCACACAATTACAAATGGAGAAATAAAAAATGGAGTAATTATTATTGATGATAAGGGTAAAATTTTGGAGATTGGAAATCGTGTAAATTATGATAATTCAACTTTAGAAGTATATGAAGGTTCAATTTGTCCGGGCTTTATAAATGCGCATTGTCATTTAGAATTATCACATTTAAAAAATGAAATTGCACCAAGGGCAGGGTTGGTTAATTTTATTACCCAACTCATGAAAAAAAGGTTTGAAATACCTATTGAACAAAGGTTGCATGCCATTGAGTTGGCAGAAAATGAAATGATAAAAAATGGAATTATCGCCGTAGGTGATATCTCAAATGAAACAATTTCAATACAACAAAAAGCAAAGCAAAAATTATTTTATCACACTTTTATTGAAACCGTAGGGCTAAATCCTGTTATAGCAAATGAAAGATATCATGAAGCTATTTTACTTCAGCAAAAATTTTCAAACCAAAATTTAAGAACCACAATTGCGCCGCATGCACCTTATTCAACATCAATTCAATTAATAAATTTGATATTTAATGCCTGTAAAATAACTACTATTCATAATCAAGAATCATTTGCCGAAACCAATTTCTTTTTAAATAAAACAGGTGATTTTATAGATTTTTATCAGCAATTAAATTTACCCATCGATTACTTTAAACCTACTGGTATAAGCTCATTGAAAACAATTTTGAGTGAACAAAATGAGCAGCAAAATATATTATTTGTCCATAATACTTTCACCGAAAAAAGTGATATAGCATGGATAAAAAAAAATGTAGCAAATGCATTTTTATGTGCTTGCCCCTCAGCCAATTTATTTATTGAAAATACATTGCCTGATTATAATTTGTGGTTTAATGATGTTGAAAATATTTGTATAGGCACTGATAGTTTAGCTTCCAACAATTCACTATCCATTTGGAACGAAATAAATGTTATCAAAAATAAATTCCCACAAATATCAATGAACCAATTATTAAAATGTGCAACTTATAATGGAGCAAAATTTTTGGAAATTGAAGATTGGGCTGGAAGCATTGAAATAGGCAAAACTCCGGGTTTAAATTTGCTGTTTGAAAACAAATGTGAACCTATTTTATAATTTAAAAGTGTTAACAATTTTTTTATTTGATAAAAAATTTAACCTGAATAAATAATTTTACTACATGAAATATTTACTACTAATTTTTAGTATGATTGCCTTAGTGCAATTTGCAAAGGCTGATGAATCAAACACTTTATGGCAATTAGCCAATCATGCTTATGAAAATAAAAATTATGAAGCTGCTATTAATTTGTATGATAGTATGCTCAAAAAAAAGATTACCAATGCTGAGTTGTATTATAATTTAGGAAATGCATATTTTAAAAATCATCAAGTAGGTATGGCAGTTTGGTGTTTTGAAAAGGCAAAAAAAATTGCCCCACACGATGATGATATTGAAATGAATTTAAAAATTGTTAATCTTAAATTGGTAGATAAAATTGAAACAACACCTGATTTTTTTCTATTTAAATATGCGAAAAATATAATGCATATTTTTTCTGTAAAAATTTGGGCAATATTATCAATATCCTTTTTTTGGTTGATGTTGATGGGTTGGTTGTTGTATTATTTTTCATTTAATTATTCGGCCATTGGCAAGGGATGTATTTGGATTGGGTTAGTAATGGGTATTTTATTTTTAGGTATTACATGGCAATCAAACGCCACTAATTTGAAAGATAATAAAGCCATCATCATTTCATCTAATGTAACCATCAAATCAGCACCAGATGCGGCTGCAATTGATTTATTTGTATTGCATGAAGGCACAAAAGTACAGGTAGTGAAATTGAATAATGGATGGCTTAATTTAAAATTGAGTGATGGTAAAGTGGGGTGGTGCGAAGCAAAAAATACTTTAAGTATTTAATTTTTTGAATGCAGATGCGGCGGCTATTAATTGCTTTGTATAGTTGTGTTTGGGGTTGGTTAAGATTTCAGAAGTAGTGTTAAATTCAACTATTTCACCATCTTTCATAACAGCTATTTTATCACACATAAAATTTATTATCGCCAAATCATGTGATATAAAAAGGCAAGATAATTGAAATTCAGATTGTAGCTTTTTTAATAAATTCAATATTTCAATTTGCGTACTAATATCTAAATTTGAAACTGGTTCATCGGCAATTAGTAAGGTAGGTTCAGTAGCTAAAGCCCTTGCAATTACTGCTCTTTGGCGCTGCCCACCACTTAATTGATGCGGATATCTATCATAAAAAACATCATCTAACTGAACTTTATTTAACCACGATAAAGCTATTTTTTTTCTATTATTTTTTACTTTTTCAGGATGATGAATTTGTAAAACTTCTTCAATGGCTTCACCAATTTTCATACGAGGATGCAAACTTGATTTTGAATTTTGAAAAACATACTGAACTTGTTTTCTGAAATTTAAAATATCATCGGCTGATAAATTAATACAACTTTTATGGTTGAAAATAATATCGCCATTTGCAGGTTTTATTAATGTTAAAATGGCTTTTGCTAATGAAGTTTTTCCGCTGCCACTTTCACCTACAATGCCTATTGTTTCTGTTTTTTTTAATTGGAATGAAACATTGCTTACGGCATTGTTGGGTATAGTTTTAGTAAACCAATTAAAGGATGAATGATAATTAACGCTTACATTTTTTACTTCTAAAATTGTATCTAAATATTCTAATTTTTTAGTATTATTAATATTTAAGTTGATTGCATTTTTACTTTTAAATAAATGTGATTCGTTCGATTTTAAAGTTGGTATTTTATCAATGCAAATTTCTTCCACTATTTTGCCTGATTTCATCACTAAAATTTTATCAGCTAACTGCTTCACCAAATCTAAATCATGCGAAATAAAAAGGATGCTCATTTTATTTTCAGCTTGCAATTGCTTTAATAATAATATAATTGAAGCCTGAACGCTTGCATCCAAAGCAGTTGTTGGTTCATCGGCTATTAATAAATCTGGTTTATTGCACATAGCCATGGCAATAACAATGCGTTGCAATTGCCCACCACTTAATTGATGCGGATACTTATTAAATATTTCGTTGGTATTGTTTAATCCTACTTTTTGTAACCAATCAAAGGCCTGTAATTTGGCAGCTTTAAAATTTATTTTTTGATGAACCAAAATTGCTTCAACAATTTGATTTCCGCATTTAGTAGTAGGATTTAATGCAGTGAATGGGTCTTGAAATATGTAACCAATTTTTTTACCACAAAATTTCACCAATGCATTTTCAGAAATAGATAATAAATTGGTGGGTTCTGTTTGATTAATAAATAAATTTATTTCACCTGTGTATTTTGTACAATTGCTCAGATGAAGTTGAGCAATAGCCAATGCAGTGGCTGATTTTCCACTACCTGATTCACCAACCAATCCCACTATTTCAGCTTTATTGATGCTGAATGAGATAGTATCAACCGCTTGAACTGTTTGATGTTCATGGCTAAATTGAATGCTTAGGTTTTTAATTTGTAATAAAACTGAATTCATTTTAATTATCAATCTTCCACAAATTAGTTAATCTATAAAAATAAATGTAGGAAATATTTTAGGGACAATGCTTAGCAATTAGCCAAAACATCAATTAAATGCATTGGCTTTATGGGCATATTTTCTTTATTGATTTTGCCTTCAAGGTGCAATAAACAACTCATATCAGTACTAATTAAATATTGAGCTGATGTTTCTAAAGCATTATCCAATTTTTGAGTAGCCATACCATTTGAAATTGAATCAAATTTTACGGCAAAGGTGCCACCAAAGCCGCAGCAGTTATCGGTATCTTTCATTTCAACTAATTCTAATCCTTTCACATTTTTAAGTAATTCACGAGGCTCTGATTTTATTTTTATTTCACGTAAAGCAGCACATGAATCATGGTAAGTGGCTTTGCCTTCAAGCGTAGCGCCAAAATCAGTAAATTTTAATTTATTCACCATAAAATCGCTAAACTCAAACATATTTTTACCTACAATTTTACAAGTATTATGATGGGCTGAGTTTTCAAAAACTTTAGGATAATAGTTTTTAACAAAGCCTGCACATGATGCACTTGGTGTTACTATTATTCTATCCGTACCAAAATCTTTTAAAAATTTTTCACCTACGCCCCTAGTTTGATCCCAAAAACCAGCGTTGAAAGCTGGTTGACCGCAGCAAGTTTGGTTTTCATTATAATGCACTTTACAACCGGCTTTTTCAAGCAATTTTATCATATTGCTGGCTGTGTTGGGGTATAATTGATCAATGAAACATGGAATAAAAATATCTACATTCATGATGAATAAAATTAATTTGGTGTGAAGTGGGGCAAAGATAATTTTTTGATTGAAAACTCAATCAATTCATTTTGAATATTAGTAATGTAGATAAAAGGTTAATAAATTGAAAGTGTATTTTTAGATGGAATGTGTAAAGATTAAAATTGGTTTGCTACTTTTGCACTTCAAAATTTTTAAATAAATGCCTGGTCAATTAAAAGAAGTAAGAGGTAGAATAACATCAGTATCAAGTACTCAGCAAATAACAAAAGCCATGAAAATGGTTAGTGCTGCTAAATTGCGTAGAGCGCAAGAACGCATTACCCAAATGCGACCTTACAGCCGAAAGCTTAGTGAAATGTTACAAAACATTGTAAGTGGTGAAAGCAATGTTGAAATTAAATTAGCACAAGTTAGAGTGGAGGAGAAGATATTAATTGTGTTAATGACCAGTGATAGAGGGCTTTGCGGTGGCTTTAATAGCAATTTATTGAAAACAGCAAGAAACACGATATCGGAAAAATATAGCACACAAGCTGCTAAGGGCAATGTTGAAATATTATGTATAGGCAAAAAAGGTTTTGATAGTTTCAGAAAAACTAGCAAGGTGAATGCTGATTTTGTTAGCCTTGGCGCAAAAATAAGTTTTGAAGAAACAGCTAATGCAGCCGAAAAAATAATGAACGATTTTATTGCCGGTAATTATGATAAAGTTGAAATTGTATATAGTCAGTTTAAAAACGCAGCTACTCAAGTTTATCAAGCAGAGCAATTTTTGCCTGTTGCAAAATCTAACGATGTAGCATCTAACTCAAAAAATACTGAATTTATTTTTCAACCATCAAAATCGGAATTGGTGAATGAATTAATTCCGAAAATTTTGAAAACACAATTATATAAATGTTTGGCTGATACTATTGCTAGTGAGCATGGCGCAAGAATGACTGCTATGGATAAAGCTACTGATAATGCAGCTGAATTATTAAAAGATTTGAAATTGAAATATAACAGAGCCCGTCAGGCTGCTATTACTACTGAACTTACTGAAATTGTAAGTGGGGCTGCGGCTTTAGAAGGATAAAAATTTATGTATACCAAAAAAAATACGGAAAGCTACTTGAAACATCAAGTAGCTTTTTTTTTGGGAATTCATTTTATTTTGATAGGATAATCCCAAGCAAATAATTCTTTAGTTAAGTCAATTTGGTATTATGCCAATGTAGTAAATGTTTGTTCAGTTTTATTGGGCTAATACATTTACACCATCTATATAAATTTTGGTTTGATAGTGATGAATATTAATGTAAAAAGTTAGAACATTTTTTTACATTTGTGTTCCAATAAATTCATCCGAAAATAATTTACAATGAAATTTTTTACAAAAAAATTAATACTTTCTGCCTTCGTAATAGCTAGTATTTTTAGCTCAACACAACTATTGGCGCAGGTTATATCAGCAAATTTTAATTTTTCGCCAAGTGTTATCTGTGCTGGTGTGCCAGCTAATTTCACTAACACAAGTGTAGGTACAAAAATAGCTTCATATAGTTGGTCGTTTGGTAGCGGTGCAAGTATATCTACATTTACTGGGCAAACACCTCCAGCCATTATTTATAGTACAACTGGTTTAAAAACTGTGAATTTGATTGTTACCGATAGCTTGGGTAATTCAGCTTCTAGTTTAAAAAATATTTTGGTGCAATCAGCTACTGCTGATGCTGGGTTAGATGTAACTAATTGTAATGGAAGTGCTTCAACAATTGGTAAAGCAGCAGCATCAGGTTATACGTATAACTGGATACCGAGTGCAGGATTAAGTAATTCAACGGCATCAAATCCATTGGCAAATCCTACCGTAACTACAACTTATACTTTAACAGCCAATGCCTCAAATGGCTGTTCAGCAGTTGATCAAGTGATTGTTACCAATGTAGGAAGTGTGAAAGCTATTGCAGGTAAAGATGTTTCGGTTTGTAGTGGTGTTGCAACATTATTAGGAACTGCTGCTACTGTAGGATTTAATTATTCATGGACACCTAAAATTGGGCTGAGCTCAGCCACAGTTGCAAATCCTATTGCTACACCTACTGTTACTACTACCTATATATTAACAGTAAATGGAGCATCATGTTTTAGTAACGATACCGTGATTATTACTATATTGCCAAGCCCAGTATTAGGGTTTAATGATACCTTATTAAAATGCTCAAAAAATGGTATTAATATAGGTGGCGGAGCTATATTGGGTACAACTTATTCTTGGTTGCCGGCATCAAGTTTAAATAGCAGCACAATATCTAACCCTACATCAAATACCGCAGTGGATCAATTATATACCGTTACGGCAACTAATGGCTCAGGCTGTTCATCATCACAAAATATACTGGTTGATGTGTATGCTCCCATTCAAGCTTTTGCTGGGTTAGATCAAGTGGTATGTGCAGGTAATAGTATTATTTTAGGAGGTTCGCCAATTGTAGCCACTGGTGGTACGGGTGCTTATTTGTATAATTGGCAGCCAGCAGCTACTTTAAATTCAATTAATTCAAATCATCCGGTAGCCACTCCAACTGAAACAACTACTTATATTTTAACCGTTACTGATTCTACAAATATAGGCTGTGGTATGAATTCAGATACAGTAGTATTAACTATTTTACCAATACCACATCCTATTATTAATATGCCTACCATATTTTGTCAAGGAGCGTTACCTGTATTAATTACAGGGTTGCCAGCTGGAGGATTTTTTAGTGGTCCGGGTGTTATATTTGGTAGTACATTTGATCCTTCAGATACTTCAATTGTATTAGGCACACCTTACCCTATCACCTATACTTATTCATCAGGTGTTTGTTTATATGATACTGCCGTTTCAGTGGTTGTATTTGCAAGCCCTATTGCAGATGCAGGATTAAATCAAACTATATGCACCAATTTTGGGCAAAGCACAGCTACTTTAGCTGCCGGCGGAGGTACTTCCTATCAATGGTTAGCATCACCATCATTATCATCACTAAATACAGCACTTACAATTGCATCACCAACAGTAAATACTACCTATTATGTTGAAGTTACATTAAATGGTTGTAAAGCAATGGATTCAGTAATTGTTACTTTATCAAATACTTGTGCCGTTGATTCAATAATAATAGCAAACAGTGATATCTTTCAAATTCCATCCAACACAACATCGGTTTTAAATTATTTAGGCAATGATGATTTAATCAATCAACAAATCCCGTTTTCAACTGTAATTCAATTGGGCTCAAATCATGGGGGTACCGTAACCATGAGTGCTAATCATATTTTAACATACACACCAGCCACTGATTTTATAGGGTTTGATACTTTAATTTATCAAATATGTGATTCAGTGCATGCACCGGTTACTAATGCATATTTATGTGATACAGCTACCATTATTGTGGCAGTTGGGCCAAATGTTTTAAATGATAATTATTTAGTAAAATGCAACGATTCATTATTTTTTAATCCACTAAATAATGATCATTACGGAAATGGAAATTATCCATACATCACATCAGTATTGTTAGCCCCTGCACATGGCACTTTTAGTTTAGTAAATAACTTAGCTCAATATATTGCTACTGTTGGTTTTGTTGGTACTGATACTATAGTTTATGAAGTTTGTGTTAAAAACCTTTGTGGCGCTGGCATTATTTTAATTAACGTAAGCTGCCAATTGCCTCCTATTGCTGTAGATGATTATTTAACTATAAAAAATAATCAATCTAACCCAATAAATATGCTTATTAACGATACTACCAATGGCAATTTAGTGAATGTGCAAGTAATTACTGGCCCTCAAAACGGAACGTATAGCATAAACCCTGTAACTCATGTTATTACCTACACACCTAACGAGCATTTTGTTGGAAATGATAAAATTCAATATGTAATTTGTAATCCTGTAGGCTGTGATACTGCTTGGATTTATTTAGCAATAGCAGATAATTATCCATGCCAATTAAGTACAGGCTTTTCACCTAATAATGATGGTATAAATGATTTTTATACAGTGGGTTGCGCTGATAAATATACCGATTCAAGATTAACAATTTTTAATAGATGGGGAAATATTATCTACGATAGAAAAGGGAATACTGCAAGTTCAAACTCATGGGATGGAAAGTACAATGGTGTTGATTTGCCTGACGGAACTTACTACTATATTTTCACACTTTCCAATAGTGATAAAAATCCTAAAACTGGGTTTATTGAATTGATACGATAAATATTTTAACCTTTACCATACATTAATTAATAACAATAAATGAAAAAACTTATATTAATAGTAGCAACATCGTTAGGATACTTAAGTACCTATGCCCAACAAGATCCCCAGTATACGATGTATATGTTCAATCAGTTGGCAATAAACCCAGGCTATGCAGGCAGCCGAGAGTGCTTAAGTGCCACGGCGCACTATCGTAATCAGTGGGCTGGTATAGATGGCAGCCCTAAGACGTTAGGCTTTGGAATCCATAGCCCATTAAATAATGAAAAAGTAGGCTTAGGCTTTCAAGTAGTGAATGATAAGTTGGGGGTATCCAATACCACTAATATATCAGGGAGTTATGCGTATCGTATACAAGTAAGTTCAAAAGGTAAATTAGCAG
>JBEANU010000107.1:0-8018 GCA_041165265.1 Bacteroidota bacterium
TTAAGTGTTGATGGTAATGGAGAAGTAATTTATGTAAATGGAGGTGGTACAGGTGGTGGATTCGGTCAACCATGTGGCTCTGGTGGTAATTAAACATCAGATATGGAAGTGCCATTAGTAAACGGAGCGAATGAATACAGCATGTATTTCACAGGTCAGAGCACAATGACATCAGGTAATACAGCAAGTGTAGGAATTGGTGTGCCTTGTGGTACTGCTGCCGCAAAATTAGATGTTGAAAATCAAACTACTACAGGTGGTGGATTTAATTTTACCAATCAATATGCAGGTAGATTTGTAAATAGTGGTTCCTATACAGCTGGAGCAAATGATGATTTTGTAGGGGTTAAAGGCGAATCAAATGTAGCGTCAGTAACAAATAATAATGTAAATATCGGTGGTGATTTTTCAGCAACAAACAACCATTGGTTTGATATTGGTGTTAGAGGCAGTTCTGTATCTCAGGCAGGTGGCTCTGGTGTTTGGAAGTATGGCGTATGGGGAGAAGCACAAGGGGCAGGTGAAAAAGGAACTGGTGTTTTTGGATATGCTCACAATAATGCTTATAATATGGGTGTTCAAGGAGTTTCACTATCTTCTGGGAATTCTACTGGTGGATATTTTTATACTATGCCGCACCCATTTAATACAGCTATGGGTCATAATGCTGGTATGCCTCATATCCCTGGAGGCAATATCGGTGTATATGGTGGGGTTGATATGGGAGTTACTGCCGGATTTATAGCTGGGGTTTATGGCGATGCAGGTGGCGTATTAGGTTCTAGTCAAAATAAGTGGGCAGGTTATTTTAATGGAAATGTATTTTCAACTGCGGCGTTTAACCCATCTGATAATAAACTAAAAGAAAATATTCAACCAATTAAGAAGACGAAAAGTATTGAATTACTAAACGCAATCAAACCATCAACTTATAATTTTATATCAAATTATAGTCAACAAATAAATTTACCCCAAGGTCTACAAATTGGTGTTTTATCTGAAGATGTTGTCAAGGTATTACCAGAGTTAACAAAAGAAGTAACTCTATCAGCTCAAAAAGATGTGAATGGCCTAGTGATAAAAGCTGAAGAAAAATTTATGACAGTTAACTATACTGGCTTCATTCCATTGTTAATTTCAGCAGTTCAAAGCCTAGATTCAACTAATCAAACTTTATTAAATCTTATCGGAAAACAACAAAAACAAATAGATGCTTTACAAAATTGTTGCAATTTTCAAAGCACAGTTTCAAGCGAAACACCAAAAGGAAATGTGATTGATTTAAGTGATTTAACTATCATCTTAGACCAAAATAGCCCAAATCCATTTGCCGAACAAACAACAATTACTTATACCATTCCTGAAAGTGTGAAAGATGCAAAAATTATGTTTTATACTGTAAATGGTGTAGTATTAAAAACTGTTCAAATCAATGATAGAAATCATGGCTCATTAACAGTATATGGTTCAAATTTAAGTGAAGGTATTTATACATATACTTTAATTGCTGACGGAAAAATTATCGATTCTAAAAAAATGATTTGTACTAAAAAATAAAATACAAAAATGAGCAACAAAAAAAGCGATTGAAATTTCAATCGCTTTTTTTTATATCAAAAATGGATAGTTAATATCAGTTTAACTCCGCATTTTTGGGTTGAGGCAATTCAATTGGCATATCATCAATTTTAGTGATTGCTCCCCAACCACCTATTACATTTCGCAATTGATGAAAACCATGTTGTTTCATGATAGAAGCCGCTATCACACTACGATAGCCGCCTGCACAATGCACATACAAGTTTTTATGTTCGGGTAAATCTTCTATTTCTTTTTCTAAATCGGCTAATGAAAAATTTTCAGCTACATCAATATGTCCGGCTTCGTATTCGGTTGGTTTTCTTACATCAATAATTGCCATTTTATCAGCATCATATTGCATATCTATTCTTAATTCATCAGCTTCAACGTTGATAATTAAATCGCAAGTTTTACCTGAATTTTTCCAAGCATCAAAACCTCCTTTTAAATAACCTTTGATATTATCTAACCCTACACGAGCTAATCGGGTAGCGGCTTCCTGTTCTTTGCCTTCATCGGCAATTAATAATATATCAGCATTAAATGGAAGTAAAGTGCCAGCCCATTCAGCAAACCTACCATCTAACCCAATAAACAATGAATTTGGAATAAATCCTTCGGTGAATTGATCAGCAGTTCGAGTATCTAACAAAATTGTATCATCATTAATTAATGCTGCAAATTCATCTACTGATAAGGCTTTCACGTTGTTCATGATGTCGCCCAACAAATCATGTCCTTTTTTATTAATGGTAGCATTGATAGGAAAATAAGGTGGTGGCGCATTTAAACCTGAAGTTACTTCATCAATAAAATCTAATCTATCCGTATGTTTTAAAGCATAATTAGTTGCTTTTTGAATGCCAATTGTACTAAATGTTTCTTTACCCAAAGCCTTACCACAAGCTGAACCTGGGCCATGAGCAGGATAAACAATTACAGCATCATGCAATGGTTTTATTTTGTTTTGTAATGAATCAAAAAGCATATCAGCCAATTCTTCTTTTGTCATATTACCGCTAAATAAATCAGGGCGACCAACATCACCCACAAACAAAGTATCGCCTGTGAATATTGCATGGTCATTGCCATTTTCATCTTTTAATAAATAACAAGTTGACTCTAAAGTATGACCAGGCGTATGTAAAATTGTAAATGAAATTTTGCCTAATTGAATCACTTCGCCATCTTTTGCTTTGTGAATAGGAAATGAAGTTTCAGCATTAGGGCCATATACAATTGGAGCATTGGTTTGAGCAGCCAACTCTAAATGTCCGCTTACAAAATCAGCATGAAAATGGGTTTCGAAAATATATTCAATAGTAGCATTTTTATCTTTAGCTAATTGCAAATATTTATCGGTATCACGTATTGGGTCAATCACAATGGCTTTGCCTTCAGATTCAATAAAATACGATGCTTCACTTAAGCAGTTGGTATAAATTTGTTCGATGTACATAAAAGGATAAATTTTTTTAAGTGTTGTAAATTTAGGTAGAAATAATTAACGTATGAGGGAAGATTTTGTTGCTATTGGAAAACACTAATTTATTGAACCCTAAAATAAAAAAGGCTACCTTTTAAAGGTAACCTTTTTTGCTCCTGCTTCAGGACTTGAACCTGAGACCCTCTGATTAACAGTCAGATGCTCTAACCAACTGAGCTAAGCAGGAATGCTGCTTCCAACATTAAATGCATTGCTGCTTATTTTAAAATTGGGAGTGCAAAGATAATTGCAAAATTTAATTTTGCAACACTACTGAATTATTTTTCATAAAAAAATACTTTCTTTGCTAAAGCCATGCAACAAAAATTAGATGAAATTGTAAACTCCATCCATCATAAAAAAATAAAACCAATTGTGTTTTTAGAAGGGGATGAGCCTTATTTTATTGATGAAATTACTGATTTAATTGAAAAAAATGCGTTGAATGAGGCTGATAAAAGCTTTAATCAAACCATATTATATGGTAAAGATTCTACTTGGAAACAAGTGCTTGATACGGTTTCAAGGTTTCCGATGATGAGTACACATCAAGTAGTTATTTTAAAAGAAGCCGGCGATTTAAAAAACTTTGATTTACTTGAACCATATCTTCAAAAACCTTTAACCAGTACAATTTTTGTAATTTGTTATAAAAACAAAACCTTAGATAAGCGTAAAGCGCTTACAAAATTTTTAGTAAAAAGTGATCAAGTGGCTTATTTTGTATCAGAACCAATTAAAGATTGGGATATTGAAAATTGGATTAAAGCCTATGTAAGTGGAAAAGGGTATAAAATAAACACTAAAACAGCCACCCTATTAAAAGAATATTTAGGAAATGATTTATCAAAAATTGCGAATGAAGTATCAAAACTTTTTATCAATATAAATAAAGATAAAGAAATTGGCAATGAAGATGTAGAAAAATATATTGGAATCAGTAAAGATTATAATGTGTATGAATACCAAAAAGCATTGGGCAACAAAGATGCTTTTAAGGCTTGGCAATTTGTACAATATTGTGTTGCTAATGAAAAAGCAAACCCAATGGTATTAGTTATTGGCTCAGT
Source organism: Bacteroidota bacterium (assembly GCA_041165265.1). Taxonomy (GTDB): domain Bacteria; phylum Bacteroidota; class Bacteroidia; order Chitinophagales; family CAIODY01; genus CAIODY01. The sequence continues at coordinate 4,138 of JBEANU010000107.1, forward strand.
TTATGGCCATTTTTTCAAACTTTTTATGTATCAATTACATGCTGGTGAAAAAGAGACCGATATAGCCATGGCAATGGGAATTTTTTCAAAATTCCCTACTAAAATTTTGCAAGAATATGCACCTATGGCAAAAAATTTTCCGTTGAACAAAATTGAATTTGTGTTTAAAATTATTCATGAATATGATTTAAAAGCAAAAGGGGTAAATAACTCAAGAGGAAATGATGCTGCACTGTTGAAAGAGTTTACGGCAAAAATATTATTGACATAAAATTTATTTTTTCTCGAATTTTAATGAGGCTGAATTAATGCAATAGCGCATACCCGTTGGATTGGGGCCATCATTAAACACATGCCCCAAATGTGCCCCACAATGGTTGCATTTTACCTCGGTTCGTATCATGCCGTATGAATTATCTTTATGTTCTTGTACGTTTTTATTGTTCAAGGGCTGATAAAAACTTGGCCAACCGCTACCACTATCAAACTTGGTTTTGCTATCAAATAATGCTTCACCACAAACCACACATTTATACATTCCTGTTTCATGATTATCCCAATAAGCATTATTGAAAGCTGGCTCAGTGCCACAAGTTTGCGTTACTCGGTACTGTTCATCTGTTAATTTATTTTTTAATTCCTCTTTGCTAAACTTTGTTGAATCTGAATTTGTTTTTTCCATAATAGCTATATTTGATTGATTTGGTTTCATTGAATTACACTGTTGCATAGCTACTGAATAAATAGCAATTGCAAAAATTAAAATTGATTTCATAATTAATAATTTATTTTCACACACTTACGATAACAAACTTCAAACAGATTTAGTTGATGATAAAAGAAAAATTTAACGACTTAGGGTTTGGCTCAAAAACCGAAAATCAAACCACTCGATTACTGAATCAATCAGGTACTTTTACTACCGAGCGCCGTGGACAAAGCCGAAAAGACGCATTTAGCTGGTATCATTATATGCTGAATATTTCATTATGGCATTTTTTATTTATCTTATTAATTGGATATTTAATGATGAATATTGGTTTTACATTAATTTATTTAATGGTAGGCGTTGAGCATTTAGCAGGATTAAATAATTTATCATTATTTGAAAAAATTAGCGAAGCGTTTTTTTTTAGTACACAAACCTTTACTACTGTGGGTTATGGCCGCATTAACCCACAAGGCTTACCAGCCAATATTGTAGCCGCTCTTGAATCATTTGCTGGCTTATTGGCTTTTGCCGTGGCTACCGGTATGTTATACGGTAGGTTTGCAAGGCCAAAATCACATATCATTTTTAGCGAAAATGCCTTGATAGCTCCGTATGCCGCTACAGGCAAAGCTTTAATGTTTCGTATTGCTAACCGTTTAGAGCATTTAATAATTGAAGTGGAGGCTACCGTAATGTTAGCTTATTTAGATAAAAGTAAAGGAAAAGTAAGGCAATTTGTAACACTTGAATTAGAGCGAAATAAAATATATTTTTTACCAAGTATGTGGACAGTGGTTCATCCAATTGATAACAATAGCCCCTTGTTCAATAAAACTGAATCTGAAATTGAAGACATGGATTTGGAAATAATAATTTTGATAAAAGCATTTGACGATGCCTTTGCGCAAACAGTGCATAGTAGGTTTTCGTACAAACAAAATGAACTGATTGTAGGAGCCAAATTTGTACCTTCATTATTTACTGATGCACAAGGCAAGCCCTATGTTGAAATAGATAAATTAGGTGTATGGGAAAAGGCATAAAAAAATTATTTCATAAAGTATTCAATAAAAAAAGTAAAATAAGTTTGCTATTTCAAAATATTAATCTACTTTTGCCATCCCAAAAAATTCTAACGAATAAAAAAAGTTCATTTAAACGATGTCACAAAGAATCAGAATCAAACTTAAATCTTACGACCACAATTTAGTTGATAAATCAGCTGAAAAAATCGTTAAGACTGTACGTGTAACAGGTGCTGTAGTAAGCGGTCCTATTCCCTTACCTACCGATAGAAGAATCTTCACTGTGAATCGTAGCCCACACGTTGATAAAAAATCAAGAGATCAGTTTCAATTATGTACCTACAAGCGTTTGATGGATATTTATTCATCTACCTCAAAAACTGTAGATGCATTAATGAAGTTAGAGTTGCCAAGTGGCGTTGAAGTTGAAATTAAAGCATAACAGCTTTTTAATATAATTGTAAAAGCGTAAATTTTCTTAGTTGAAAGTTTACGCTTTTCTATTTTTACGTATTCCATATTTTATTTTTTTTAATTACTTAATCACATGAAATTATTTCCAAATTTAGTAAAAGGCATTACCGATTCACTGCGTAATATTTTTGAAAAAAGATATCATGCCGATAAAGTAATTGAATATTTATTTAACGATAACCCAAAATGGGGCAGCCGTGATAGGGCATTTGTAGCTGAAAGTGTATTTGATATGGTAAGGCAATGGCGTAGGCTTTGGGCTGTATTGCAAAAAGATATTAATTATGATGAAGCAACCTTGATGGAACTATTTGGGGTTTATTGGATATTAAAAGAAAACGATTTGCCCGAATGGACAGAGTTTTCAAAATTAAATGTTGGCAAAATAAATTTAATTGCCCGTGAAAAATTTATTAGAAGTATTGAATACTCAATTGATGAAACAATTGATGCTATTGCTTTTGATGAAATTGGTGAACGATGGGAAACGGAATTAAAAGCCATGAACAAAATGGCAGAAGTTATCATCAGAACCAATACACTTAAAACATCGGCCCGTGATTTATTTAATGCATTTAAAAAAGATGAAATTGAATTAGGCGGTATTGATGAAATGCCCGATGCATTTATTTTAAAACAACGCCGCAATGTATTCAGCAATCAATTATTTAAAAATGGATGGTTTGAAATACAAGATGCAGGCTCACAATTAATTGCTCCGTTTTTAAAAGTTGAACCCGGCATGAGGGTGATTGATGCTTGCGCTGGTGCAGGCGGAAAAACATTGCACATAGCTACTTTAATGCAAAATAAAGGACGCATAATTGCAATGGATGTAGAAGCAAAAAAGTTAGACGAAGTAAAACGCAGAGCTAGGCGCAATGGAGTATCAATCATTGAAACCAAATGGATTGAAAACTCAAAAACAATAAAAAGATTACATGAAACTGCTGATAGATTATTGTTAGATGTGCCTTGTAGTGGCTTAGGAGTGCTAAAACGCAACCCCGATGCAAAGTATAAAATTGATCCTACTTTTATCAACCAAATTAAAATTACACAGCAAGATATTTTACAACGATATTCAACCATGCTAAAAAAAGAAGGCATGCTGGTGTATGCCACCTGTAGTTTGTTGCCCTCTGAAAACAACAAACAAATTGAAATATTTTTAGCCAATAATAAAAATTATACTTTGTTAGATGAACAAATGATTTACCCATCGGAACATGGCTTTGATGGCTTTTATATGGCAAGGCTTTTAAAAAATTAAAACATCACTAACAAAAAACGAAAATCTAAAATTTCATTTTATTCGTTTGTTTATCGAAATTGCACACACTTATTACCACCAATTTATTTTTATAATGAAAAAACTTTTTCTTTTTTGTTTGTTGCTGATAGTTTCATTTTGCTTACAGCATTCTGTTGCGTTGGCTGAAGATATTATTTTGCCTGCTACCATTTCAACTGAAGTAAAATCAATGGGCAACAATCAATTTTTGCTTCGTTTTAATTTTAGTATTCCTGATAAACATCATGTGTTTACACAACACTTAGATCCTTTAGCAACAGGCACTGCCACCGAAATTAAATTTACTAAATCAAGCGATTATGAATTAATTGGAGAAGTAAAAGAAATTGGAAAATTATTGAATGAACCTGACCCC
>JBEANU010000108.1:0-3814 GCA_041165265.1 Bacteroidota bacterium
GCGATTATTCAGTTTAGAAGAATGTATGGAATATGTTGATATAGATGAGGCTATTGAGGTAACGCCAAAATCAGTGCGTATGCGTAAACTTTTATTAAATGAAGAAGACCGCAAACGGGATGCAAAAAAATATGCTAATGCGGATTAAAAATTTGACAATAAAAAAAGCCGATTCAAACTGAATCGGCTTTTTTTATGTAAGATAATTTTGAATTACTTTACACCATGCATCATTTTCTTTAATACTGGTGTTAATGCAAATAATACCGCTGAAGCTACACCGCATAATACCACAAATACCATAAAAAATTCAAATAAATTATGAATAGTAAATCCTACAAAAACTGGATAAGCATCTGCAATTTGATTATCAGCTAATAATTTTAATTGTTCAGCAGTTGGTGTAATAGTTTTATCTAATACAGCTTGTAAATCAATTCCTAATTCAGTTGCTTTTTTAAATTTATCTCCCGTTGCTGGTATCAAAGCACCCAATGTTCCTGCTAATGCATACCCTGCGGCATTTGATAAAAAGAATACACCAAACAATAATGATGCAAATCGCTTAGGGGCTAATTTACCAACCAATGATAAACCAATTGGCGATAAACATAACTCTGCAAATGTTTGAATTAAATACAATAGAATTAACCATTTGATAGCTAACAAACCACTATTGCCTAAATCTTTTACATTAAATGCAATAATTACATAGCTAATAGCTATTAAACCTAACCCCATGGCTTGCTTCATGGTTGAAATAGGTTCTAAATTTTTAGCTCTTAATTTATCCCAAAGCATACTAAAAGGAAAGGCAAATGAAAACACAAACAAACCATTGAAAATTTGAACCATTGATGGTGGCATATTCCAACCGAAAAAATTTCTGTCCGTTTGATTATCTGCAATAAAAGTTAATGATGAACCTGCTTGTTCGAATGCTGCCCAGAAAAACATGATAAAAAATCCAACCATGTAGATTACCAAAATACGCTGCAATTCAACTTTTGTTAATGAACTATCAGTAATAATTAAACCAGCCAATGTTAAACCACAAGCATAAATGATTGGGTAGATTAATGCTTTTACAAAGTTGGTTCCTACAAAACTGGCAAATGAGCCTGTAAACAAGTAATTAAATGCAAAAAATAAAGCTACAAAACCAAACATTGCCATAACTAATGATTGGGTTGTAAATACAGCTTGTTGCGCCTCACCTTCTTCATATTGCGATGCATCATTATGTTTTGGTAAGCCGCCTAATGGTTTTCCTTCGGGCGTTACTACATATTTATTTTTCAACACATAAAATACAGCTGTACCTATAATCATGGCAATTGATGCTGCTAAAAAGCCCCATTTAAAAGCATGAATATCACGTATGCCGCCAACATCTTTTACATCACCAATTAACGGGCAAATTAACTGACCTAAGAACGCACCTAAATTAATACCCATGTAAAAAATAGTAAAGGCAGTATCTAATTTAGATTTTTCTTGCTTTGGATATAAACTACCCACCATTGATGAAATGTTGGGTTTGAAAAATCCATTACCAAAAATAATTACAGCCAATGCCATCCACATTAAATTAGTTGCTAAACTTAAATTAGCGCTAAATATTGATGCACTACCAAATAGCATTAATTGGCCAGCTGCCATCATTAAGCCACCTAATAATATACAATTTCTATTGCCAAAAAATTTATCGGCAATAAAACCGCCCAACATAGGTGTTAAATAACATAAGCCCAAAAAGCCGCCATAAATTAATGAAGCATCGCCTTCTTTCATCATTAATGAATTTACCATGAATAGGGTAAGAATGGCTCTCATGCCATAGAAGTTGAATCGCTCCCACATTTCTGTTCCGAATAATACCCAAAGTCCTTTCGGGTGTGATTGTGTTGTTTCAGCCATACAGTGAATTTTAGTTTTTAGTGATTAATATTTTTTTTGATTGCTGTAAATATGCAAAATAAAATGATAGATTACTAAAGAAATTGTTGAATACTGAAATGAAAATTAATTTCTTTTTGTTGAGTTTATTGCCGCACCAATTGGCGATACATAAATAGGAACGCTAAATACATTGCTAGTGCATCCATCTTGTGTGATGGATAATGAAGGATAAAATATAACTGCTGTGTTATAATTGTTTTTAAAATAAACTTGAATAGTTTTATTTTTTTCAGATGAAATAATGTTTCCTTCAGGGAAATTCCAATTGTATTTTACTTCACTACCATCAATGCATGTAAACACATCACCCATTTTAAAATTGATAATTCCTGCCCCATGCAGGGTATCTTTATTAATGGTATAATCGGCTAAAATGGTGGGGTAAATTTCCAATGGAATTGAGTCAACATCTGAATAACAGCCTTGTTGAATCACTTGTAATTTTATTTTATCAGAAGTAATATTTTCTGAAATATTATAATAAGTAACTTTTTGGTAAGCACCATCAATTGGTGGGTTGGCATCAATACCTGAACCAAAATCCCATCTATATTTTGTAGTAGAATCTTTAATACAGGTTTTAGCAATTACTGTTAATTCTTCGCCATTGCAAGGTCTTTCATTACTCACTTGAATGGTTGCTGATGGGGCAATAATTTTTACTTTTTTGGTGCCGTAAGCCGTGCAGCCATCTTGTGTTAACTTAAGCGTAATATTTTTGTAAATAGGCTTGCCATCTACACAATTTACATCCCAAGCTACTTTTTTATGCATATCTGAACTTGCCAATGACACTTTACCCCCATCAAAACTCCATTCACCTTTTGCATCGCCGCCCCAATCATTAAAATTACCAGTAAAATCAACCGTTAAATATTGCAAATTACAAATTTTGGTAGCTGAAATACTAAAGCTTGGGTTAGGCGGTGGTAGTACTTCAATTGAATCTGTAAATATTTTTGATGGCCAATATTTTTTAATATCACCACTTAATTGAACTTTTATAACATACATACCAGGTTGTAAAAAATGACCAACTACGGTATTTTGGTCTTTAGCATGATAAAAACTTACGCTATCCGGAAAAGCCCAATGATACTCCAAATCATCAAAACTTTTTCCGTTTCCTCGGTAATTAAATACTATTGAATCACCAAAACAGATTTGTTTTTTTGATACCGTGTACGAAGCCGTAAGCCTTACTACGCCTACTGGTAGCAATTTATCACTAGGAGTAAAAATTGCTTTTTCTTGCTTTGCTGATGGTTGTTTTACTGGAATTTTACCATGCTGTGCACCATCAATTTTTTTACCCACTTTTATCCAAACTTGAGCATTGGTTTGAAATGCAAAACTGCTTATCAAAATAAACAATAGGAGTAAAAATATGGGGTTAAATGGTTTCATGTTTTATGGAATACAAACATTCTACAATTATTTGATAACATCAAAATTAAATGAATTCAATTATTAACAGCTTAATTGTGTAAGTGTTTTTAAGTTTTAAAACACGTACATTTGCACTCCAAAATAAAAAAAGATGAGCGATAATTTTATGTTTACTACTATTGAAAGTGATGAGGCATTAGATTTTATGCCTATGATACCGATGATGGAAGATGATGATTCTGCCAAAAATGATTTTGCTGAAATATTACCTATTATGCCCTTGCGCAATACTGTATTGTATCCGGGGGTGGTATTGCCTATTACTGTTGGCAGAGATAAATCAATAGCCGCTTTGCAGGAAGCTAATAAAACTAATAAATTATTGGCCGTATTAGCGCAAAAAGAAGATACTGCCGATGCCACTATTGAACAGCTACACACCATTGGTACGGTGGCAAAAATT
>JBEANU010000109.1:0-28512 GCA_041165265.1 Bacteroidota bacterium
AAGAGTAAATGAATCAATAAGTTATAAAGAATATAAATTTACAATTCAGCATTTAGATAGAATGAGGATTGCTAAAGTACTAATTAATATTGCTGACAAAATTTAATTTCAAAATTTATAAAATGTATTTTTAATATGTGTAAAAAAATAGGACTCATTACATTATTTATTTGTTCCACATTTCAATTAATTTTAAAAGCCGAGGATAAAGGTAAATTAAGTGGCGCTTTACAATACAATCAAAATTTTTACCAACGTGATACTATCATTGGGGCAAGTGGCAATCCATTATACGATAAAAAATTATCAGGTGGTGAAGGCTGGTTGAATTTACAATATGCCATTTCTGGTTTCACAATTCAAACCCGATTTGATGTATTTAATAATTCAAATTTACACCAACCTACATTGCCTTATAGTGCCCAAGGAATTGGCATGTGGAGTGTTTCAAAAGAATTTAATAAACTCACCATTACTGGCGGATATATTTATGATCAATTTGGTAGTGGTATTGTTTTCAGATCCTATGAAGATAGAGGATTAGGGATTGATAATGCTATTTATGGATTGCAACTAAAATTTAAAATGTTTGATGATAAGCTTTATTTAAAAGCATTCAGCGGCAGGCAAAAAAATTTATTTACTACTTATGAGCCTATTGTAAAAGGAATAAATGCTGAATCATTTTTTGATGTGAATCAAAAAGTTCAGCTTACGCCAGGCATTTCAGTTGTAAACCGAACTTTGGATGATGTGAACTTTAACAGTGTGGTTACTGAAATAAATAATATGACTAAAGTAGGCGATAGATTTATTCCTAAAAACAATGTGTACGCCTACTCAATTTATAATACTATTAATTGGAAAAATTTTACTTTATACACTGAGTATGCTGGTAAAACAAATGAAGCTATTAGAAAAAATGGAACATTAATCAACAAGGCTGGTTCAATATTTTTTGGTACTTTAAATTTTTCGGTAAGCGGTTTTGGTGTTACGGGGCAGTATAAAAAAACCGATTATTTTAAGTTCCGTATTTCACCTAATGAAAATGAATTGTTGTTAAAAGGCATGGTAAGTTTTCAGCCACCTATTGCCAAACAAAATTCATTACGCTTAATTGCCCGATACAGTTCAGCAACACAAGATTTGGGCGAACAAGCAGCCCAAGTTGATGCATTTTATTCGCCTCAAAAAGGATATAAACTAAATGGCAATTATTCACACATTGATGATAACCACGGCAATTTTTTATTTCAAGAAATTAATATTGATGCTGAAATAAAAAAAATAAAAAAAACAACGATTGAATTAGGTGCTCAAATTTTGGATTACAATTTAGCAGTTTATCAAGGTCATCCTAACCGCCCAATAGTTCATGCAATCACACCTTTTACTGAAGTTACTTATAAAATTTCAGAAAAAAAATCGATACGAACTGAATTACAATACATGCATACCAAACAAGATTTTGGTTCGTGGGCATACGCATTAGTTGAGTTTAATATTGCACCGCATTATTCATTTGCAATAAGTGATATGTATAATACAGTTGTAAGCAATGATAACCCACATCAACAAGCTCATTTTTATAATTTTTTTGCAAGTTATACTGAACACTCCACCCGATTTACCGTTGCTTATGTAAAACAAGTTGCAGGTGTAGTTTGCACAGGTGGTGTTTGCCGTTTAGAGCCTGCATTTAGTGGATTAAAAATGAGTATATCAACCGTATTTTAAACTGTAAATTTTTATCAAGATGAAAATAAAATTATTTGTTGTATTGGTGCTATGCGTAGCAGCGTTTGGTTTTAATGCTTGTACTGAAATTGGGCCTCCTATTGATTTAACTCCTGAAACACCACCTGTGGTTGGTGCCAAAAAAAGCGGATTAATTTCAGATACTACTTATACTGAAACTACTATTCCTGCTGCTGATGTAAAGCACATTTTAATGGAAGAATTTTCAGGGCAAAAATGTACTAATTGCCCATCGGGCAAATATGCTATTAAACAAATTATGGCTGCTAATTTGGGCAAAATTTCATCCGTAACTTTACATACTAATGTATTTGCACCACTTAGCGACCCAATAGCACCAGTTGATTTCAGAACATCATTCGCTACTGAAATTAGTAATAACTATGGTAATGGTATTGGCATACCATGCGCTATGGTTAATCGAGTTTTATTTAGTGGTCAAACCGCCCGAGCCATGACCACCCCTTCAACTTGGGCAGGTTTTGTGACTTCTGAATTATCAAAAACATCGTATGTAAATATTAAATTAAATAGCATTTGGGACGAAACAATAATGCAAGATTCAGTATCAGTTGAATTACATTTTGCAAATGCTGCACCAGTGAATGATTCCATTAATTTAACTGTGATGCTTATTGAAGATAAAATAGAAGCGCCGCAAGATTCAAGCGGTATTGAAGTGGAGCATTATGAGCATGAAAATATTTTAAGAACTATGCTAACTAACTCATCAGGCGTTCAAATTAAAGGCGCTAAAACAGCTGGAAATGTAAAGCGTTATGAATTCAGAACAGATGTTATTGATGCAAAAAAATGGAACATCAATAATTTGAAACTTGTAGCATTTGTGAATAAGCAAAATGCTGGAAATTATGAAGTAATACAAGTAGCTGAAATCAAACTAAAGTAATTCAATTTTATTGATGAAATAAAAAAAGCGAAACAATAGTGTTTCGCTTTTTTTTATTTACATAAATTAATTGCAAAGTATTATTTTATTGCAGCTTCATATCTATCATTAATAGCTGCCCAATTTACCACATTCCAAAATGCAGCAATATAATCAGGGCGGCGATTTTGATAATGCAAATAATAAGCATGTTCCCACACATCTAAGCCTAATATAGGTGTGCCTTTACAATCAGCAATATCCATCAACGGATTATCTTGATTAGGGGTGCTACAAACACACAATTTTTTATTAGCATCAACACATAACCAAGCCCAGCCACTACCAAAACGAGTGGCGCCTGCTGCTGCAAACTTTTCTTTAAATGCATCAAATGAACCAAATTCAAGTGTTATTGCTTCAGCTAATTTGCCCGTAGGATTACCACCAGCATTAGGTGCTAATGATTGCCAAAAAAAAGAATGATTCCAATGACCGCCACCATTATTACGTACAGGCATTCCGTATTTTGAAATATTAGCCATTAAATCAGCCAATGAAACTTGTTCAGCTTCAGTTCCTGCAATTGCATTATTCAAATTAGTTACGTAAGCATTATGATGTTTGCCATGATGAATTTCCATGGTTAATTTATCGAAGTGTGGCTCCAATGCGTCATGCGCATAAGGTAGCGTTGGTAAAGTATGTGCCATTTTATTATATTTTATTTTATTAATTATTCTGATTTCTTTTTAGTAGCTCGTGGTTTTTTTTCTTTTGGTGCCGCCTCAGCAACATCCGTACTTTCATCTTTTACAACTTTTTTACGAGTTGCTTTTTTAACAGGCTTTTCTTCAGTTTCAGTTGATGGTGTTTCAACTTCATTCACACTAACCGAAGCAGGTGCAGGTGCATTAGCAGCAACTTCATCATCAGCTAAATTCATATCCTTGCATATTGCAAACCATTTAATAAATTTTTTAATGTCGCTGATTTTTACCTTTTCTTCATCAAAATTTGGTAGCACAATTCTGAAATATTTTCGCAATGTTTCATTATCACTATTTTGATCAACAGGTGGATTAGTTGCAAATTTTTCTTTTGCTGATTGCATGATTTTTCGAAGCGGTACATTATTATCCATAGTGTACATTTCAATACTTTCTAAAGGTGTAAATTGATGGATGCGGCTGCTATAAAACTGTGTGTTGCCATCTTCAATTGATTTTGCAATTACGCCGTTGCTCTTGTTACCAGCTAATTCAAATAATCCGCTTTTGCCGTTGATGTAAATAATGTTTTTAAAATCCATAATCTTTAAAGTGTAATAAATTTTTTGTTTGTATGGCAAAATTAAGATTAATTGCCAAATAGCGAAATGTTGATTGAATTCAATTTTCTATTTTAATTCAGTTTTGATAATATATAAATATGGGTAATTTAAAATCTGCTCAGGTAAATTATAATTTTCATGATTCTGAAAGGCTGCAATCCACTGTTTTTGGGCTTTACATTTAATCAAATCATTATCTGAAAGCCACCGATTATTGGCTTGATACTCAGGATGATAAAACATTAAATTGATATGTTCAAGCGCATTGATATTAATGACTATATGAATATTTTCAGGAACTAATTTGTCAATATTACGATACGCGTTAGCATTTTGAATACAACTTTCACGATGTTTATTTTCTTTTGATAAATAATTAATAAAAAAATTAGGCTGAATTGAAAAATAAATAAGCCCAATGATAATTGCACTCTTAAAAAATATATTATTAAAGGATGTAATGATTTTTACAACTGCATAAGCAATTGAAATTAAAGCGAAGGGTACAATAAAAAAAATATGTGAGTGTATTTTGGTTAATACTACAAAGGATAGAAAACAAATTACAAAAACAAATATTGATGTAATAGCAATCATCACTTCAATATTAAATTTTCTATCCCGAATAAAAAATAATACTCCCAAAGGAAATAAATAACCAATGTATTTTCCAACATATAATTCAATAGCATCAAAATAATAACTTGTTGTTCCTGAATGTCCTTCAATCACCTCGGTAATATGTTTTGAATTATAGTTCAACTCATACCATGCTTCAGTAGGCCATTTCAGAATGGTGTAAATTTGCCAAGGAATAAATACGGCGCAACAAATAAGTAATGCAAGCATCATCCATCCTAATTGATTAATTGATTTTGTTTTGTAAAATTGATAGAGCATATTTATTCCCCACCCTAAAAATACTGCTAAGCCAATAAGCCATTTATTAAAAATTGCACAGCCTGATAATAAACCTATTATTATTACCCAATACCATTTTTTTGAGATACAATATTCAGCATAAGCCCAACAGCTAGCTAACATGTAAAATTCAAATGCAATATCATTATGATCCATGCCTTCAATACCTGATATTAATTGTAGTTGATAATTTGAGAAACATAATAACAATGCAGCTATGCTTGATACTAGTTTGTTATTAGTTAAAATTAATGTAATGCGATATAATAATAATATCATCAAAGCGCCCATCATTGCACTTGGCAAGCGCATTGTAAATTCAGATACTCCAAATAATTTCATACTGGCTGCCATTTGCCACATAAATAAAGGTTGCTTATGTAACCACAATTGTGCTGATGACCAATCGTGTGAATTACCACTTTCAAATGGTATTTTTATTAATAAAGGGTGGAATGGATTTTCCATCATATTTCGTGCTACTAATGCATGAAATCTTTCATCCCATTCATGTAAAAATGAATCCATATGTGCAGCATATAATCGTAATAATACAGCTATTACAAAAATTATTATTGCCCAATGATGTTCTTTAATGGTTTTCATTTTACAATTTATTTTATACCGATTGTGTTTTCAATATACTCAAAAATTCGCTTCACTCATTTATACTATTTTCAAAACTGCATCGGCATTTACAATTCACAACTCAAAATATTGGTAGTACAAATTTGTTGTTGGAAATGGTATTAACTAATTCGGCCCCATACTTTTGTTTCTTTATTGGATTGATTAATAAGATGTAATAATCGTTGATGTTCAGGTTTTTGTAGCATGGAATCTTCATCTAATAAATCATTTGCCTTTTCACGAGCTACTTGCAAAATTTGTTGATCTTTAGCCAAATTAGCAATGTGTAGATTCATCACCCCACTTTGTTGTAATCCTTCCAAATCACCAGGCCCACGTAATTGCAAATCAACTTCAGCAATAATAAAACCATCATTGGTATCACACATAGTTTTCATACGCTTACGGGCATCAGCACCTAATTTATTGCCACTCATTAAAATGCAATAAGATTGTTCAGCGCCTCTGCCCACTCTACCACGAAGTTGGTGCAACTGTGAAAGCCCGAATCGTTCTGCATTTTCAATCACCATTACGCTTGCATTAGGTACATTAACACCAACTTCAATTACTGTTGTAGCAACCATAATTTGTGTTTCGCCTTTTACAAATCGTTGCATTTCAAATTCTTTGTCTTCAGGTTTTTGCCTGCCATGAACAATACTTAATTTATAATTTGGCAAAGGAAATTCTCTGCTAATACTTTCATAACCATCCATCAAATCTTTCAAATCTAATTTTTCACTTTCCTCAATCAAAGGATACACAATATATATCTGGCGGCCTTTGGCAATTTCTTCTTTTAAAAAACCAAACAACTGCAAACGATGTGAATCAAATTTATGAATTGTTTTGATAGGCTTACGTCCTGGCGGCAATTCATCAATTACGCTACTATCCAAATCGCCATATAATGTCATGGCTAATGTACGTGGAATGGGAGTGGCTGTCATTACTAAAATATGTGGTGGTGTGGTATTTTTTCGCCACAAAGCGGCACGTTGTTGCACTCCAAATTTATGCTGCTCATCTACCACAGCTAAGCCCAAATTTTTGAATTGAACAGTATCTTCAATTAATGCATGGGTACCTATTAAAATATTTATTTCGCCACTTTCTAATTGCTGTTGAATCAATTTTCGCTCTTTACTTTTTGATGAACCGCTAAGCATTGCCACATTAATTCCCAAATTTTTTACCAAGCTTGAAATGCCTTCAAAGTGCTGCTGCGCCAATATTTCAGTAGGTGCCATTAAGCAAGTTTGAAAGCCATTATCAACAGCCATAAGCATGCTCATTAATGCCACAATTGTTTTTCCGCTACCAACATCACCTTGTATTAAGCGGTTCATTTGTTTGCCATTTAATACATCTCTTCTTATTTCTTTCAATACTTTTTTTTGAGCATTAGTTAGCTCAAAAGGCAAGCAATTTTTAAAAAAATTATCAAAATGATGATCAATTTTTTCAAACACAAAACCTTTGGTAGTATGATTTCTATTAATTTTTGTACGAAGTAATTTTAATTGAACTAAAAATAATTCCTCAAATTTTAATCGGCGTTCAGCTTGTTGTTGCAGTATATTTTGCTGAGGATAATGAATGTTTTGCAAGGCATCAAAACGCATCATTAATTTTAATTCTTGAATTAAACTGGGTGGTAAAAATTCAGCTGTATCCGAGGGCTTTAATTGCATTAATAAATTCTTTTGAATCTTTGCAATTGCCTTGCTAGGCAAGCCTTTCATCTTTAATTTTTCAGTGGTGGAATACACTGGAAATAAACCACTTTTCACATCACCTTCATTTAATTCTTTTAATAATTCTACTTCAGGATGCGGAAAATTATATCGATTATTAAACAGTTGAGGGCGACCATAAACTACATATTCCAAATTAGGTTGAATAGATTTTTCCATCCATTGCACACCTTTAAACCATACCAATTCGCAAATACCTGTTGCATCTTTAAATGTAGCAACAAAGCGCTTTTGACGGTTATCACCAATTGTTTTTACTGAAGTTATTATTCCTTTAAGTTGATAATATTTTTCATCGCTATCAATATCTTTTATGGTAGCAAATTTTGTTCTATCAATATATCTAAAAGGATAGTGTTGTAATAAATCTCCGAATGAAAAAATATTTAATTCTTTCTTTAATAATTCAGCACGGGCAGGCCCAACACCTTTTAAATATTCAATTGGTTGAAGAAGTAAATTTTCCAAATGTTAAATTAGATTTTTCAAACTTCTGCAAAATAATTAAAGCAGTGGATTCAATATATTTTTTTTTGACATTAAAATTTCAATTCATGCCCCATCTTATCACGTTTTGTTTCCAAATAATGGTGGTTGTGTATATTAGGTACAACTGGTATTGGCACATTATCTACAATCTCTAATCCATAACCAATCAAGCCTGCACGTTTTTTCGGATTATTAGTTAACAGCTTTAATTTATGAACACCAAGATGATGCAATATTTGTGCACCAACGCCATAATCACGTTCATCAGGTTTAAAGCCTAATTCCAAATTTGCTTCCACTGTATCCATTCCTTCTTCTTGTAGTTTATAGGCTTTTAATTTGTTCAGTAAGCCAATGCCCCTACCCTCTTGATTCATATATAAAACTAATCCTTTTCCTTCCGCATTAATAATATTCATTGCTTGATGTAATTGCTCTCCACAATCACAACGTAATGAACCTAAAATATCACCTGTAACACAGCTGCTATGCACTCGTACCATTATTGGTTCCTCTTTTTCCCAGTTCCCTTTTTTTAGAGCTAAATGAGTTTCTTTTGAATTAATTTCTGAAAAAGCAATGAGTTCAAAATCACCCCATTGTGTAGGCATGTTAATTCTAGTTTCTTCCTTTATCAAACATTCCATTTTCATACGGTAAGCCACCAAATCTTCAATGGATACTATTTTTAAATCGTGTTGTTTTGCAATTTCCATCAATTGTGGCAAACGAGCCATAGTGCCATCTTCATTCATAATTTCAACTATTGCTCCTGCAGGTTCAAACCCAGCTAACACAGCAAAATCAATAGCTGCTTCAGTATGCCCGGTTCGGCGAAGCACTCCGCCTTTTTGTGCTTTTAATGGGAATATATGTCCGGGTCTGCCAAACTCTTCAGGTTTAATATTTTCATCCAACATGGCCAAAACTGTTTTGCTACGGTCTTGTGCTGAAATACCTGTGGTACAGCCATGACCTAATAAATCAATTGAAACAGTGAATGGCGTAGCATGTGAGCTTGTGTTGGTACTCACCATCATATCTAATTTTAAACGATTGCAAATTTCTTCACTAATGGGCGCACAAATTAATCCTCTGCCATATTTCGACATAAAATTAATTACTTCGGGCGTTGCACATCTTGCAGCTACAACAAAATCTCCCTCGTTTTCTCTATCTTCATCATCTACTACTATTATCAATTTACCATTTTTAATATCTTCAATGGCTTCTTCAATTGTGTTTAACATTGTAAATTTTTTATTTAAAATTCTTCCACATCATACTTTCTACAGGGCGAATATTTCGGCTATTATATTTTGCAGATTTTTTAGCATTATACATATTTTCAATATCGCCATCTACCACAAAATAAATTAACTGCCCAACAGGCATGCCTGCATATACTCTAACGGGTTGAGCTACTGAAATTTCTAATGTCCAATTATTACAAAAACCTACATCACCTTTGCCGGCTGTGGCATGTATATCAATCCCTAATCTACCAATACTACTTTTACCTTCTAAAAACGGAACATGGGCATGTGTTTCAGTATATTCTTCAGTTACACCTAAATACAAGGTATTAGGTTGCAGCACAAATCCTTCTTCGCCTATTTCAAAATGCTCCACTTCATTGTGCTTTTTGGCATCCAATATTCTATCTTTATACACCGCCAAATATTTACCTAAATGCACATCATAGCTATTGGTACCCAAACACTCCCGATTGTATGGTTCAATTAAAATAGTGCCCTTTTTTATTTCTTCTAAAATTTTTACGTCAGATAAAATCATGTTGATGCTTTATATTAATTTGCGGCAAAAATAACGAAACAATTTTAAACCTTGCCCATTCATTACCAAATACAACAACCTAATTTCAAATTAGTTTTATGGCAAATTACTGAGCCGATTATTTTTTTTGAATCAAAATTACAAAATTGGTCTGCTGAATATATGCTTATAAAAGTAGAAAACAGAAAATTGCAATATGCCGCAAGCCGCTATGTAGCAAGTCTGCTTACCAATAATACGGATGCTTCGCAAATTATAAAAAACCAACATCGTCAGCCTTTTTTATCAAACAGTGATTTAAAAATTTCAATTTCACATGATGAAAATTGGGCTGCGGTGGCTATTGGCAATCAACAAATTGGAATTGATATATTTTGCAGTACCGATAAAGTAATACGTATTGCAGATAGATTTATACATGATTCTGAAAAAAAATATTTAGCCACTTTCATAACCCATGATAGTGAAATAATTGAGTATTATAGCCTATTATGGAGCATAAAAGAAACAGTTTTTAAATGGATGCAAGTGCAACAAGTTGAATTTAAAACTGATATAATTTTAGTTGAATTACATCCTGATAAAGCAATTATTAATACATCAAAAAATGGCTTGGTTGAAGTTACAATAAAAATTGAACCCCACTTTATTTTAACTTGGATTGAATAACACTATTACATGCAAATAAAAAAGGAGAAGCCATGCTTCTCCTTTTTTATAATTCAAGAAATTAAATTATTATTCTTTAATAAATTTAGTTCTGTAAATATTATTAGCAGTTTTTACTTCAACAAAATAAACACTTGCAGCTAGATGGCTGATGTTGATTTTATTAGCCGCAAATTCTGAAGTCATTATCTGTCCGTTAATTGAAGTAATTTTAAGCGCTTCAATTTTTTCACCTTTTACATTCACATTTAATTCAGATGTTGCAGGATTAGGATACACCGATAATTTATTTGAAGCCACTAAATTATTAATTCCATTAGGTGCATTAGGATCTAAAATAGTGATTGAATGAATAGCATTAGCATCCTTCATACGTGCAATAAATTGAGTGATACAAAATGAATCAGTACAAGTTGCGCCACCGCCTGAAGCCGTCATTGATACACAAATTGTATAAGTGCCTGAAGCCGCATAAGTATGTGAAGGAAACTGACCAGTTGATGTTGAACCATCACCCCATGACCATGTATATACAGCGTTTGAGCCAGTTGTGTAGGAACTATTATAGCCATAATAAACACCTGTATTTAATGAATCAGGCCAAATTGAAAATACTGCTTGACAAGCTGGTAATGTATTGCTTAATACAGTAATTGATTGACAAAATGTATCCATACAAGTTTGTGTAACTGAATCTTGAATGTAAATACAAACAGTATAAGTTCCTGCTGCGTATTGCATTGTATAAGTGCTACCAGGCAAAGTATTTAAAGCTTGCATTTGACCATTCCCAAAATCAATATATGATGCTGAATAACCATAAGCACCCGATGTTACATAACTACTATCAACAAATGAATAGGTAGTTGTTCCAGGATTTTGCCATGCCATTAAATAGGCTGCACAGCCAACTTGCGCTTTTGTTACAGTTTGCATTAATGCAAAACTTACTAAAATTAAAAGTAATTTTTTCATGATTTAAATTTTTGTTTTTGATTAAATAAATATTTTTTGATGATGCAAAGATGAATGTTATGCTACTAAAAAAAAGTAAAATAAAAAGATTTTCTTACACATTCAAAAACAAAAAAGTCATTCAATTTTGAATGACTTTTTTGCTTCTATTTTACATTTCCATTCCCAAATTCCAAAAAACAAAGCTCCACACATCAGTATCTTCGTCAATTAATTTTGATGTTGGTTTTCCTGCACCATGCCCTGCACTTTTATCAATACGGATTAAAATAGGATTTTCGCCTTGATGTTTTTCTTGTAAGGTAGCTGCAAACTTGAAACTATGAGCAGGAACAACTCTATCATCATGGTCGCCAGTTGTTACCATGGTACATGGATATTTAGTAGCTTTTACATTATGCAATGGTGAATATTTTATTAAATATTTAAATTGTTCTTCATTATCACTATTGCCGTATTCAACGCTCCAACCCCAACCAACAGTGAATTTGTGATAACGTAACATATCTAATACACCAACTCCTGGCAATGCTACTTTAAATAATTCAGGGCGTTGGGTCATACAAGCACCAATTAATAAACCACCATTGCTTCTGCCGCTGATTGCTAATTTATCTGATGATGTATAATTTTCTTTAATTAAAAATTCGGCAGCACCAATAAAGTCATCAAATACATTTTGTTTGTTTTGTAATGCACCGCCTTTATGCCAAGCTTCACCATATTCATTGCCACCACGGATATTTGGCATGGCATAAACGCCACCATTTTCTAAAAATAAAATTCGAGATGCTGAAAAACTTGGCGTAAGATTAATACTAAATCCGCCATAGCTATACAGCAAACATGGGTTGTTGCCATCTAATTTAATTCCCTTTTTATGAACGATAAACATGGGCACTTTTGTACCATCTTTTGAAGTGTAAAATTTTTGTTCAGTTTCGTATTCTTCGCTATTAAATTTTACTTCAGATTTTTTGAATAACTCTGATTTACCTGTTTCTAAATTGTATTTAAAAATAGTAGGCGGATTAGTGAACGAAGTATAAGTATAATAAAATTCTTTATCTTCTTTATCGCCTCCAAAGCCTGATGCAGTGCCTAATCCGGGTAATTCAATTTCATGTTCCATTTTGCCTGAATAATCATATTGGTAAATTTTTGTACAAGCATCTTTTAAATATTCAGAAAATAATTTATTGCCACAAACGCCTACACCATTTAATAATTCTTTTTGTTCAGGAATTATCTTTTTCCAATTTTCACGAGCAGGATTTTTTAAGTCAACTGCTACCAAATGTTTATTGGCTGCACCATCATTAGTTAATACCAATAATTTATCACCAACATTATCAATCACACCATATTCAAATTCGAATCCTTTGAATAATAATTGTAGAGATGATTTTTCATTAGTCAAATCTTTATACCATAATTCAGTTCCGTAAGTTCCTTCACTTACATCTAAAAATAAATATTTTTCATCATCACTTACGTAAGGGCCGTAGTAGCGTTTGGGGTGATTATCATCTTTATAAATTACTTTATCTTCCGATTGAGGTGTTCCTAATTTATGGTAGAAAACTATTTGCCCTACACTTGCATTGCTGTACATTTTCTTTTCATCAGGTTTAAGATAACCGCTATAAAAAAATCCATCTTTGTACCAACTTCCGCCACCAAATTTTATCCATCGAATGGTATCACTTAATACTTTACCTGTTTCAATATCTTTCACATACATAGTTTGCCAATCGCTACCAGCGGCGGCTAAGGTGTAGCTCATCAATTTTTTATCTTTTGAAAATGATGTGCCGCCCAGCGCTACAGTACCGTCTTTAGCATAATCATTTGGGTTTAAAAATGCTTCGGCATTTTCACCTTTTTGTTTGTACAAAATGCTTTGATTTTGTAAACCATCATTTTTATAGAAAAACAAATTTTCACCTTTTTTAAATGGCGATGAATATTTAGGGTAATTCCAAATTTCTTCTAATCGATTATGAATTTTTGTTTTGAATGGAATTTGAGAAAGATAATCTTGCGTTACTTTATTTTCAGTATCTACCCAATCTTTCACTTTAGCAGCAGTATCGTCTTCCAGCCAACGATAAGGGTCATCTACTTTAATACCAAAATAATCATCTACTTGATTTACTTTTTCTGTTTTAGGATAAGTCACGGTAAATTGTTTGTGTTCAACAGTTTTAGTGCCGCAAGATGCGGCTAAAATTCCGCCGATTAAAAGTGAAAAATATTTTTTCATGAATTAAAAATTTGAAGTTTAAAGATGCGAAAAACATTTTGGTTTTTGGCATCTTTTAAAAAAGAGGTTACACTAAATATTTGCTTTATAATGCAAATAAACTCCAGTGTTACCAGTATGATTACGGGTAATTTCAAACCGCACAACAATATCATAAAAGGTGTGCACATCTAATCCAAAGCCATAACCATTAATCACTTTGTTGTTAAATGAATTATTTTTAAAATAAAAATTATCCTTTACATAACCCATATCAAAAAATGATTTCAAATAAATTTTAAAAGGTTGCTCTTCTACTTTTTTAATGGGCGATTGAAGTTTGTAATCTAAAATTTGCCACTTTATTTCATTGCGCAATAACCCAAAATGTTGGCCATCAATTACATAATATTCATAACCCCTTACATAATCATAACCATATCCAAATGCTCTTTGAATATTATATGGCTGATGTTCAGGTAATGATGTTTTTAATTTTATTGAATTATATAAAAATAAAGTTTTTGTAAGCTGCGAATATTTACTTATTAAAACAGTAGCTTCAGTCATATTCACATTATCAAAAGTTAACAAACCCCATCTTGTTGCAGTAATGGTGCATAAATATCCTTTTAATGGATAAGCTTTTATATTGCGATGATCTGCTTCAAAAATATATTTTACAAAAGTAAATTGTTGGTTTTTTTTTCCATCTAATAAATAATCTGGAACTGAATTAGCTAATGTATCTGCAATGTTGTTTTTAGTAAAATTTAGTTCGATACTATGCCTTAAAAAAATACCTGGTCGGTATCTAAAAATTGCTCCAACCTGCCATCTAGTTTTGATGAATTGAGAATAATCTTTTAAAAATATTTGTTTGTTATTAATGGTTTGCGAAGCCACTTCTTTATTTTGGTAATAGCCTGAATAAATCTGTACGCCTTTTTGCATTTTTTTATCCATAAACGGAAACTCGTATTGCACTCCTAATTGCCTTGTATAGCCAGTTTGAGCAATTAAAGTAAGGGTTTCATTTCGGCCTCTAATATTTCGTTTTAATAATGCTACGCCTGCATTTAATCTTCGTATATCATGGTGCTGTTCAACCCACCAAACATTAAAATTTCTATCTGCAATTTCCATAATTGGCAATGGATAAGTGTACCATCGTTCAGCCACAATTACTTTTAAATTTAATGAAGATAAAGTGCTATCAATAATTTCAATATCTACTTTATTAAATAAAAATGTGTTGAATAAATTCCGTTTACTGCTTTCAATTTTTTCAATGATAGTATAATAGCTTAATGAATCATTTTGCTGCACCATCATTTCACGAAATATTATGTTGGGTTTGGTTTTTTTATTGCCAACTATTTCAATTTTGTTTATCCTAAAGTAGTTATCATTGGCTAATGCAATAGTTTGCAGCCATATTATTGCTGCCATACATAACATCATGTTTTTCAACATCAACAAAATTTATTTTGGTAATCGGCTGATAAAATCATCCAAATATTGATTAAACTCAATTGGTTGTTCCATCATTGGTGCATGACCACATTTATCGATAAAATGAAGTTCAGAGCCTTCAATCAATCTATTAAACTCCTCACCCACAAAAGCAGGTGTAATGGTATCATCTTTACCCCAAATTAAAAGTGTAGGCAATTTAATTTGTTCTAAATCATCACGAAGATTATGGCGTATAGCCGATTTAGCAGTAGCAATTATTTTAATTGCTTTAACTCTGTTGTTTACAATTTCAAACACTTCATCAATCAATTCCTTTGTAGCCGTTGACGGATTATAAAATGTGTGTTGCGTTCTTTCCTTAATGAAATCATAATCTCCACGTTTAGGAAATGAAGTTCCTAAGGCGCTTTCAAATAAGCCGCTACTGCCTGTAAGCACTAAGCCACGTACCTTTGCAGGATATTTTAAAGTATATAATGCGGCAATATGCCCCCCTAATGAATTGCCCAGTAATAAAAAATTATTTAATTGCATTTGTTCAATAAACTCATGCGTATAACGTGTTAACCCTCCTAACGAGGCTTCAAAAACACTCATTTCATAAATTGGTAACAATGGAACAATTACTCTAAATTTAGTTTTATAATGTTCAATTTGATCACGATAATTACTTAATGCGCCAAACAAACCGTGCAATAGTAGCAGTACTTCACCGTTTCCTTCTTCTACATAGCTGAATTTATCAATAGTTTTAATTTCGTAGCTCATGTTATTTAAGTTTAGGTTATAATTCATAAAAGTAATAAGCCTTTATTGAAAATAAAAACATGTACCCATATTTTAATAAATAAAAGAAAAATTTTGCTGTTTTGATTTTTAATTTATTTTTGTTGCAACATTAATTTTTTAAAACCAAAAAAATATTTAATTCAGTGGATAATAATTACAACGATAAAAAAATGAATGATAGTGTGTATTCACTAAAATTTAGAGCTGGTAAACGCCGTACCTATTTTTTTGATGTACGCAGCACAAGGGGCAATGATTACTTTGTAACACTAACTGAAAGCACCCGTCGTAATGATGGCGATGGTTACGAGCGTCATAAAATATTTTTATATAAAGAAGATTTTAATGAATTTATGAGTTTACTGAATCAAACCGTGAATCATGTAAAAAATACTTTAATGCCCGATTATGATTATGATGAGTTTGCTTTACGACGTGCCGAAGCGCAAAAATTGTGGGAAGAGCAACAACGTACTACCCATGAGGCAACCTCAAACAGCAATGATTCAGTTACTGAAAAATTAACTACCAACGATGATCAGGATGTAGATAAATGGTAAGCAACAAATATTTAAAAAGGCAATTCAAAAACGAATTGCCTTTTTTATTTTTAAAAAATGTAACTTGAAACAAGGGCAATAAAAAATGAACAACTTTTTAGTCTATCTGTTCATTACCAATTTGATTGTTGTAAATATTTTTTACTTTGATAGTAAAAAAATGCTAACATTGTAAACCCAAAAACCACTTTTATGGAAGACTCAATCGCACAAAAAAGCATTAATGAGCAGGTTGATATTTGGTTACAAATAGCAATAGATAATCCATCTGATGTAATTGAAGCACTCAATCAAATAATTAGTGCTAATTCTAAAAAAATTACAGATGCTGAGAAAGCTAATATCCACTACCAATTAGCCGAAATTTATCATCAACAAAAAAATCAACATCGTGAATTACGCCATTTAAAAGAGTGTTATATTTTTTACGAAAATACTGAAGATAACGAACGAGCCTATTTATGTAATATTCATTTGGGGCGTATTACGGCTAATCTTGGCAAATATGCAATGGCATTGAATTATTTGATGAAAAGTTTGCAAATAGCCGAGCGATTAAATAATATAAAATGGCAGATTAGAAGCCGCAACAATTTAGGATTATTACATGGCAGAATGTTTAATTATGATGCTGGTATAAAACAATTTTTAGAATCTAAATCATTATTTAAACACCATGCCGTAAACGATCCATTACAATTGATGCGTACCAATTGTTTTTTAGGAAATGCATACACCCGAATGCGCTTGTTTGATAGAGCTGCCGATCATTTTATTTCAGCATACAGCGATTTAAAAAATGATTACGCCGTAAGTGATTATTTGATGCCTATTAGAGGTATGGCGTATTTACATTTAGAACAAAATGAATTACCCAAAGCAAAAATTTATTTAGATAAGGCTGACCAATATTTAATTGATAAAAATGATAATTATTCAAAGGTAAATTTATTATTACTGAAAGGTTCGTATTTTAAATTGCTGGGCGATACCAATCAAGCCATTGAAGTGTATTTGGAAGCTTTGCAATTGGCTGAAAAAGAAAAAGTGATGGTGCTTCAAATTGAAACACTTCAAGAATTGGCAACCATTTTTGAAAAAACAAACGATTTTAAAAATAGTATTGATTATTGGAAAAGATTTTATGAATTAAAATCAAAAAATGTAGGGGAAGAAAGTTTGTATAACGTACAATCATTAGAGCTTAGATACAAATTTGATGAAGCCATAAAAGCTAAATCAGCAGCTGAGGAAGCGGTAGAAATGAAAGAACATATTATGCTGAATTTAAGCCATGAAATAAGAACCCCCATGAATTCAATCAGTGGTTTTTTGCAATTGCTTGAACGAACTGAATTAAACCCCGAACAAAAAGAGTATGTATCAGTAATTGAAAAATCAACCTCCACCATATTAGATATTATTGAAGATGTATTGCAGCTTACAAAAATCAGCACAGGCAATGAACACATTGAAGAAAAAGATTTTAGTTTAGAAACTATTTTAGAAGAAATCAAACAAATTATTTCATTAAAATGTAACCAAAATGGGGTTGAATTTATTTACAAAATGCCTACCGAAGTGCCTGAAATGGTAAGAGGTGATGCTGGCCATTTAAAACAAATACTTATTAATTTATGTAATAATGCAGTTAAATTTTCAAACAAAACACCCGTAACTGTTGAGATAATAAATAAAGGATACAGAGCCCCAGTGTACGATTTACAATTTAGAGTTATTGATCATGGCATTGGTATTTCACCTGACCATTTGCCCCAAATTTTTGATTCATTTAGCCCATCAAGTTTTGTAACTAATAAAATTTATGGTGGCACAGGTTTGGGTTTAAACATCTGTAAAAAACTTACTGATATGATGCATGGAAATATATCAGTAACCAGTGAAGTGGGCAAAGGAACTACGTTTTACGTTTACTTGCCATTAAAACGAGCCAACCAAATTACAAAGCCTGTTAAGCGAACTAAATCAATTGAACTAATTGCGAATAGAGCTTTAAAAATTTTATTAGTTGAAGATAATTTATTCAATCAAAAATTAGCTACCAAATCTATCTTAATTGCATGGCCAAAAGCTGAAATAGATATTGCTGAAAATGGATTAGTAGCGATTGAATTTTTACACAAAAAATTATATGATATAATTTTAATGGATATTCAAATGCCGCATTTGAATGGTTATGAAACTACCGAAATCATTCGTAAACAAATGCCTGCTCCAATAAATCAAATTCCTATTTTAGCACAAACTGCCAATGTAATGAAAAGCGAAATGGATAAATGTTTTGAAGTTGGTATGAACGATTACATCTCAAAGCCTTTTGCAATTAATATTTTAATGGAAAAAATTCAGCAATTGGTGAAGTAGCATTTAGTAATAAGTATTGAGTACTGAGTATTGAGTATTAAGTACTTTAATCGAAAAGCAAAATGGTATTATTAATAACAAATTTTGAATTAAATTTTTCAAAAAAAATGTTTCGATTAATTGAACTGAAATAATTATGTTAAAACCGTATTTTCAAAAAACACTTATTGAAGCCGGATGTGATGAAGCTGGCAGAGGCTGCCTTGCTGGGCCTGTGTTTGCAGCGGCTGTTATTTTACCTAAAAATTATAAAAATAATTTATTAAACGATAGTAAAAAACTATCAGAAGCTACCAGAAATAGCTTACGAAAAATTATTGAATCTGATGCTATTGCATACGCTGTAGCTTCATTAAATAATCATGAAATTGATACCTACAATATTTTAGTTTCGTCATTTAAAGCCATGCACAAAGCTGTGCAACAACTAAAAACAAAACCTGAATTGTTGTTGATTGATGGAAATAGATTCACATCATATCCTACAATACCGCATCAATGCATCATTAAAGGCGATGCTAAATTTATGAGCATTGCTGCTGCATCTATATTAGCAAAAACTTACCGAGATGAATACATGGAAAAAATTGCGAAAGAATATCCTCATTTCAATTGGCATTTGAATAAAGGTTATCCTACAGAACACCATCGAAATACTTTGAATGAATTTGGTTTTACAAAATATCATCGTAAAACATTTAGTTGGAAAAAACCACTCACATTATTTTAAAAAATGAACACACAAATCATATTATCAACCCATCGATTATTACTCAAAAGTATTACTCCTGCTATTATTCATCAACTTTTTAGTTCAAAATCAAAAGATGAAATAAAAAAATATTTTGGATTTGATGATACAGCTTTTGAACATTATAAAACAATGCATGAAGACGGAATGGAAACATACAATCTTTCCATCTTTTTATTTTTACTACATGATAAATCAACCGGATTACCTATTGGTGAATGTGGGTTTCATACCTTAAACAAGAAACATAAACGAGCTGAAATTTTCTATTTACTTCGTAATGATGAGTACAAACAAAAAGGGTTAATGAGCGAAGCATTACCATTAGTTATTGAACATGGCTTTACTCAATTACAACTTCATAGAATGGAAGGATTAATAGCTGATACAAACATCCCTTCAAAAAAATTATTATTAAAAAATGGATTTAAGAAAGAGGGAACAATGAGAGAAGATTATAGAATTGATGGAACGAATTATGATTCAGATTGTTACTCATTATTAGCACATGAATGGAAAGAAAAAAATGGATAATAGAAATCCTGATTCCTACTATTCATTTTTTTTTCAACAGGAGATTTTTGATTCAATAGCCCATTATTACTCACTTTTAGTACGATTAATTTCATTAGGAACTGCAAATACAATCAGAAAAAAAATGATGGGGCAAATTCCAATTCAAAAATCAAATCCTCAGATTTTAGATATGATGTGTGGCACAGGTGAAAATTGGAAATACTTGCAATTGAGATTTCCTAATGCTGAAATTCATGCTGTTGATATCTCACAAAAAATGATTGAAAAGGCAATAAAAAGAAATGAATCGAGTTTTAAATCAACCATTACAATTACAAAAGATGACATTTTAAAGTCAGCTTTCTCCAACAAAAAATATGATTTGATAGTATGCTCATTTGGAATGAAATGTATCCCTAAAAATAAGTACGATGCTTTGTGTAAAAGCCTTCACTGCCATTTAAACCATGATGGAATTGTATGTTATGCTGATGCAATACTTCCAACATCATATCTTTTAAAACTGATTTCAACATTTTATTTCAAATACATTATTCCTTTGTTAAGTTTACTTATTATTCAAAAAAAAAATAATAGTGTTCAGTATTTATATTTTTTTTTAAATGAATTTAAAAGTGGCGAAAAGTTAGATTTGGCAATAAAAAATGCATCATTTAAAATCATTTCAATTCATAAAACATCAATAAGTAAAATGGTAATTGCTCAAAAAAAACAAGGATGAAAATCTCTATCAAAATTATCTTATTGTTTAGTTTAATTTTTAGTTCATGTGATTGGTATATTGATAATTCAATTCCGTATGGTACAATTGAAAAAAAAATTGACTTCCTTTCAGTAAGTAAATACTATCCAAAATGCATTTGGATAGCTGAATCAGATTCTGTTTGCTTATTTAATCTTGAAACCAATTCCTATGAAAAAGTAATCCACTTTGATGTTTGCTCTCAATTCAGTATCAATGCCATGCTAGAGGGCAAAAAGTATCTCTATTTTTTACCCAATTTTTATGAAAATGAAAAAGGAAATGATGGTTGGATAAAAATTGTAAACAAACAAAATGGGCAGGTTATCAATCTTTCAAAAAATTGGCAGCGATTTGCAAACATAAAAGCTGAATATATTTATTTTAACAAAATGCAATATCATGAATTAAGTAGAAAAATTGTAAGTGGTAATTCATTTTATTTTAAAACAGATAGTGCCAATTTTTTTAAATTTAATTTAGATGCAGATACTTTTATACAAGTGTTTGCAAACGATACCAACAAGCTGATGGAACCTATTTTTCAGGATTTTACATTACAAGATTATTCAATAACAAATTCAATTTTGTATCAGGGAAAAGTTATTATTAAAGAATCAGCAGAATTTATTTACTTTCAAAATAAATTATACTGTGCTTACAGTAACAACAATTCAATCCTTTATTTTATTGATACAAGTGGAAATAAACGATGCGCCTTTAAAGTAAATACATTAAACCGTAATGATGAAGATACAGATTATGGAATAGTAGGAAATTATTGTGTTGGCATTAATTGCTATTCCCAAAAACATGATTGGAATAGCCTATTTTTAACGGATAGAAGTTTTACAACAATGCACCATGATTTTTATTTTTATGATTTAAAAACAAATTCATCTTCACTAATAAAAACTGCATATCGATGCAATGATTATTACACCCCACATTAATAATGTGGCTCATTTTCACACTGCGTTTTTATTTTCATCAACACATGTTGATGTAAATTTGAAATAAAATATTCCAACCAAATATCAGCATATATTTCAGGATTAAATTTGTGTTTGTAACTGGTTGAAGCAATTAATTTTACTTTGTTTTTATCCATCACTTCTATTTTAAATTCACCATAATTAATAAAAAAATGCTGGTAGATATGCATCGTTTTTGAATCATGATAAATAGATGTTTCTTTCATGGAAGCCAATGAATCTTGAATAGTGAAACGCAATAATTTTAATGAATCACACTTTAATACTTTAGCTTTTACATCACCATTATTGTATTTACAAAGTAAGGATTGGCAAGCTGTTGAAGAAACTAAATTCATTTCAAGCGGATACGAAACACCATTCTTAAAAAAGAAATTATTGGATTCGCCAAACTGAAAATGATGGGTAATTTTTTTCCATACCAATTTATTGGATACATTAATTACAATAGAATTGGAAATTATTTTATCTTCTGAAACACTTACTTTACTGGATGATGCTGCAATATTTAAAATGAACAAAACCAATAATGAAAATGTACGAGTAAAAAATTTTTGTTGAATTACGTAGCCAATTATTATTCCAAAATAAAACGGTACAATAATAATTGGCGAATAAACTATCAAACAAATAATGCCTTCGCCTGCCATAATTCCTAATATCACAAAAAGCCCAAGTATAGGAACCATAGCCCATTTGGCAATTGTTCCTAATTTTCTTTTTTTTGCTGCAGTAAAAATTAAAGTAAATAAAATACCGATTGAAAATGGTATGGTTAATAACACAAATGATGAATATCTACCTTCATTAGCATAGGTTGGAAATAAATAAAACAAGATGGCAAAAAGCAGTATGCAAATAGTAATAAACCAATTTTGGTTTTTACTTTTTTTCATCCAACGATTGAATTTAATAGATTGATATCGAATAGCACGTTGCCAATTGGTAGTAGGATTTTTGCTTGATTCTACAAATAAAAAAGCAACCCCAATAATAAAAATTAATAGTAGCCAAATCATCTATAATTTATTTAGGTTTAAAGATAATAATCGTTAAAATAAATTATAATTAAAAAAGTATTCAGCCAACAAATTTCATTTTCCTTATTACATCACTTTGAACTGAACCATTTTCTACTATTTTTGCTTTATTAAATGATAACAATTTTACAAATAATTTTTTGGGCTTGCATTTTGTGTGTGGGCTATACGTACTTTTTTTACCCTATTTTAATCAAAAAAATGGTGCAAAATAAATCGTTAAATAACATTTGTTTTTCAGAAAATGAACAACTGCCTATCATTGCCATTTTGCTATCAGCGTATAATGAGGAAAAAATTATAGCTCAAAAAATTGAATCAATTTTATCACAAAATTATCCATCTAACTTACTCCATATTTATATTGGCAACGATGCAAGTACTGATAATACTCAACAAATTATTCATCAGTATCAAATTAAAAATAAAAATATCCGCATTGCTACACATATCATTCAATCAGGTAAAACTACTTTTATAAATAAATTAGCAGCCTTAGCTATTGAACAATTAGGTGCTGAAATTATTTTATTACCAACTGATGCAAATACAATTTTTGATAAAAATATTTGTTTTGAATTAGTAAAACATTTTAAAAATACAGAAATAGGTTTGGTTGGTGCTAATGTGTTAAACAAAAGTGCTACCGAATCAGCGGTGGCTGATATGGAGGCGTTGTATATCAGCAAAGAAAATGAAATAAAATATCATGAAGGTTTGTTGAATGGCGCCATGATGGGTGCTTTTGGTGCTGCTTATGCCATCAGGGCCACATCATTTTTTCAAGTTCCTAATCACTATATTGTTGAAGATTTTTTTATTACCATGCAAGTTCATCAACAAAAATTGAAATGCATTATGGAACCTAAAGCTATTTGTTTTGAAGATGTACCAGGAAACATGTGGATTGAATTTAAACGCAAAAGCCGTATTGCAGCTGGTAATTTTCAAAATTATTTTTATTTTACTAACTGGCTATTCAAACCATTTACACCCGTAGGGTTTACCTACATTTCACATAAAGTGTTGCGTTGGCTTACTCCGTTTATGGCAATTGCTAGTATATTTTTAGTAGCCATTTTAGCCAATTATTATTGGTTTTATTATTATATTTTTTGGTACAAATTCATTTTCTGGATTTTCTTTTTTGCTGATATTGTGCTAGTATATTTTAATATTCACTTTAAGCCATTGCGTATGCTTACCTACTTTTATTTTATGAATGTAGCCATAGTAGTAGGTTTTATTAAATTTTTAAAAGGTATTAAATCATCAGCTTGGAAACCTACGGATAGAAACATTTAATATTCAACTTTCAATTATTTTATTTTTATTCAATTACTTTTGAATAATGAAAGATTTAAAACCCCGAACCGTTTCATTATTTGCATCACTAACATTAGCATTAGTTTTAGGCATTATTACATTTTTAGTAGATAAAAAAATTGTAATGGCTTTAACGATAGCTGCGGCAGTATTTTCAAGTTCGTACTTTATTTATTTATATTTAATTGAACAATTTATTTATCGCAGAATCAAATTAATTTATAAATCCATTCATTCATTAAAATTAGGAAAAGATTTAAAGGATGCATTAGGCGAAAAAATAAGTGATGACCCATTGGGCGATGTGGAACGGGAAGTTGAAAATTGGGCAAGTGATAAAAAAGATGAAATTGAAGATTTGAAGAAATTAGAAAAATTCAGACGTGAATTTTTAGCCAATCTATCACACGAGTTTAAAACGCCTTTATTCAGCATTCAAGGCTACTTGCACACCCTTATTGATGGTGCCATTGATGACCACAACGTAAACCGCAAATTTTTAGAAAAATCAGCCAATAGTGTTGAACGATTAGTAAGTTTAGTATCGGATTTAGAAGAAATTTCAAAGCTTGAAAAAGGCGAATTAAAAATTGTGTACGAGATATTTGATGTAAATAAATTAGCTGAAGAAGTGATGGATGAATTAGAAGAGAAGGCCAATAAAAATAGTATCAAATTTAATTTTAAAAAAGGTACTGATAAAAAATGGATGGTAAATGCGGATAAAGAAAAAATACGCCAAGTAATTACCAATTTAATTGATAACAGTTTAAAATATGGCAAACTAAATGGTGAAACAGTAATAAGTTTTTATGATATGGATGAATACACATTGATTGAAATTACTGACAACGGCATTGGTATCAACGAAGAACATTTACCTAGATTATTTGAAAGATTTTACAGAGTAGATAAAAGCCGAAGCCGCGATGCTGGTGGCACGGGGCTTGGTTTAGCTATTGTAAAACATATTATTGAAGCACATCATCAAGTAATTAATGTACGTAGCACTTTACATGTAGGTAGCACATTTGGCTTTACCTTACAAAAAGCTGAAGCATAATTTTATTAAGTAAAACTTTCTGTTTGCCATATAAAATAGATATTTGCATTTTATACATTCAATCATGCACGATACAGTAAGGGTTACTAAAAAATTTACCATTGATATGGCACATGCACTATATGGTTATGATGGGCCATGTAAAAATATTCATGGGCATACATATCATTTATCAGTAACAGTAATGGGCACAGTAATACAAACATCAAACCATCCCAAACAAGGTATGGTGGTTGATTTTACTGATTTAAAACGTATTGTAATGACTGAAGTTGTTGATATTTTTGATCATGCATTAGTATTAAATGTAGATGCTCCGTATTCAAAAAATGATTTAATTACCAATGAATTTGAAAAAGTAATTCTTACCTCATTTCAGCCTTCATGTGAAAATTTATTGCTTGATTTTAAAAACAGAATAATCCTTAAAATGCCTACTGATATTAAATTGTGTAGCATTAAATTAGAGGAAACCCCTACATCATATGCAGAGTGGTTTAGCAATGATAATTGATTAAAGTTAGTGTACTAAATTGGTGAGCCTGACTCTTTACTAATTAATTTTAATGTTTGTTGATCAATAAATTTTGGAAAAAATTTATTCAACCAAAAAGTAACTTTTCCTAATAAAGTTAATACCGTAAAATTTTTTCGATTTTGAATTGCCAATAATATTTCATGCGCTACTTGCTCAGCACTCATTAATTTTTTTTCATCCAAAGGCGTTTCTCCTTGCTGATTTCCGGCTTTGTTCAATGCTGCATTTCTAATATTTGAATTGGTATAACCAGGGCAAATAATATTTACACTTACATGCTTATTTATCATTTCTAAACGCAATGATTCTAAAAAACCATTCATGGCAAATTTTGATGCTGAATAACCAGTTCGGGCAGGCAATCCTTTAAAACCAGCCACTGATGAAATACCTGCAATGCTACCTTTTGCTTGAATAAGATACGGTAATGCATATTTGCAACAATACACAGTACCCCAAAAATTAATATCCATTAATTGTTTGATTACTGCTACATCCAAATCTAAAAATGCAGCCCTCATAGATATGCCTGCATTATTAATCAATATATCAATTCGGTTATATTTTTGAATAGTTTGATGTATTAAATATTCGCAATTTTTTTCAATTGAAACATCTGCACTTACAATTAAAAAATTTGATTCATTAAATTGCATCTGAGTTAATTGTGCATGAAGCTCATTAGTTTTACGTGCTGCCAATACAACTTTTGCTCCTTTTTGTAATGCTACAATTGCAGTAGCTAATCCTATACCTGATGAAGCACCAGTAATGATTACAACTTTATCAGAATAAAAATTTGTTATCATTAAAATGTATAATTAAACCCTAATGCAGGTAATACAGGTAATTGATTTATTCTACGATGATTTACTCTATCATAGTAAAACATATTAGGCCTATTAAAAATATTTGTTACGCTTAAATTGGCTTCAATCACCCCATTTTTACCAACAAAAAATTTACGTTTTAGTGATACATCCATACGATGATAACTTGGTAATCGGCCACCATTTAATTTTTTATCATATAAAATTCCTAACTGCCCTTGGCTAGTAATATAGTTACTTGTGAGTGATTGCAAAAATTGTTGTTGGTCATAAAATCCTTGTGTTTGCGTAAACGGAAAGCCACTACCAAAATTATAACGAGCACCAAATTCCCAATTCAAATCTTTGCCAAAAGTGTATGATAATAATGTATTCACATTATTTCTTCTATCAAACGATGGTGAATAATAATATTTGCTCCCGTCAGTATTTTTAGTTCCATCGTATCTATTGGTGTATGCTAATGAGTAAGCTACCCATATATAAAATCTTTTGTAATCATATTTCAATAACAAATCTAAACCATACGCATTGCCCGTTTCAATAATATAATTAGGATCTTGAACATGTAATTTATCTCGGCTAATATTTATTAATTGAGTATAATTTTTAAAATAAGTTTCAGCATTAAATTCAAGATTTTTATTGATATCACTTTCAAAACCAAATACGGTGTGCCATGCTTTTTGTAGGTTATTAGCCACTTGTGCTCCTTCAGTATTTTTTAAAGTTTCTTCGGGACCAGATAAAAATCCAGTAAATAAATTCACAATATCTTTATCACTTTTAGTGCTGATTAAATTTTGCGAATATCTACCAGCGGCAGCTTTCAATCTGAAATTTTTGGTAGCATTGTATTTTAAACCCATACGAGGCTCAATAGTAGCTACACCCATTGATCCATAAAATGGTAATCGTAAACCTGGTTCAAATACCCATTTACCACTTATTTTTTTATACTTTGCATAAGCTGCAATTTCGGTTGTGCTTTGATCTTCACCATCACCTACTTTTAATTTTAAAATATTATAAAATGTGTAAGATGTAGTAAAATATGATGTTTCAACGCCTGTATTTAAATTGCTGTTGTTTTCAAAAATATATCCTAAATCAATACCAGCGTTTACACTTTTGATGGAACTATTTCTTGGTAATCCATCTGATTCAGTTAATTGTAAATTGTAGTTTGAACCTGCTACGTTACCGGTTAATAGTGTGCTTGAATTAGGTGCTGCCACTACAAAATTTAATCCTGCGCCATTGGCTGTCCAACCAAATTTGGCAACGCTTCCAAAGTTTGCTTTATCTACAAAATTAAATCCAAATAAATTCAACTTACTACCTGAGTTACTTGAGAAAGATATTTTACCATATAAATCAGTAAATTTATAAGGCAACCCAACTTTATTGGTATCGGCATAAGGATAAAGTAATGGCGATGATTTATCTAAATAACTTGATTTGGCGGTAACTACAAATGATGAACTACTGCCATCTTCATCCATTTTTTTTAATGGACCTTCTAAAATTATTTTGCTTGCAAATGTGTTTGCTGAAATTTTTCCTGACATTCTTTTTTTGTTTCCGTCACGAGTGCTTACATCAATAATTGCAGAAGTAGCCCCACCATAATCTGCATTAAAACCAGCGGTTTTTACATCTGCATTTTTCATCACATCCGTTTCAAAAACTGAAAATAATCCTAAGGAATGGAACGGATTATAAATCGTCATACCATCTAACAAAATTCTATTTTGCACAGGTGAACCGCCTCTAATATACAACTGTCCGCCTTGGTCACCTGAACTTACAACGCCAGGTAAAATTTGTAAATATTGGGCTAAATCAGGCTCACCGCCTACACTTGGCAATTGTTTGATTTGATTGGGGGTAACGGTAATTTGACCAATTTGTACTTCGGTTTTTTTATCGCTTTTTATTCCTGATATTTTTATCTCTTTTAATTTTCGAGTTTTTTTGTTTAAAAATATTTTCAAATTTACTATGT
>JBEANU010000110.1:0-10522 GCA_041165265.1 Bacteroidota bacterium
TCGAGTTGTGAATGAAGAATCTTTAAGGACGCAAACTGCGACCATAAAACAAGTCAGATAATGGTTCGACAGGCTCACAATGACTGTCATCCTGAGCTTGTGGAAGGAATTAACTGGTAAAGAATTTAAAATCTTGAGGAGCCAATTTGGCACCACAAAATTTCAATTGATTGATGAATTGAGAAAAGATAAACAACAAAAACCAACCAAGCGCAAACCAATTAGTTTTAAGATTGACAACATGGAAATAATTTTGAAAATGAAAATCGGAATAATAATTTTTATTAGTTTATTAATTACTTCTCTAGTAAATTGTTCAAGATTTATTGATACAAAAAGTAATTCTCAAAAATTGGATTCAACTGCTGTTTCAGATAAATATTTGCAGAGTGAATTAAAAAGTGATTCATTTGAATTACTTCAAGTATTTCATTGCCAAAGTGACACTTACCATGTGGAGCAAATTATTTTTCTTGATAAGCGATTTCATACTCAAACAAAAAAATATTGGGTTGAAAATTTAAGTAAAATCAAAAATGGAAATTGTGAAAATTGTTTCATGAATAAAAACACAAAGTCAATCAATATTACACCAAACAACATTTTATCTTTTGCTGATGTTAAATATTTTAACAAACAACTAACGCTTGCTGAAGCATGTTTTAAAGTCTATTTAATTAATGATTCTTTTATTGCCTTTGAAGATATGGTTCAAACTACGTTTTATAAGTTCAACACATTGGTAAAGAAAAATGGTTATCAAAAATTGGCATTTTCAGATGACACTTTAGAAATTGTGAACTATGAAAATGATTTACAATTATGGAAATCCAAAAGCAATAAAATATCCTTAAAAACAAATCTTTCATCGGCATTAAAGTTGCCAATTATTTACTCAAGAAATAATTTAGGTGAAGGAGCTGAATGTTTTGAAATCAACTTTGATAAAACCAATTTGGATTCTTTATTCAGTATTTACAGCAGCAAAGTTGTGAAGGAATAATTTATCCGTCATTCATTATTCGAGTATTCGGTTCTTCGATTGTTTGCTTTTTCTGAATGACGAAGAGCCGAGCATTCGAGTGACGAATTTAGAATTTGAGAAAATTATTCACTAGCATTTACCGCAGCAAAGTAGTGAAGAAATATTTCATTCGTCATTCCTTTATTCGAGTATTCGGCTCTTCGATTGTTTGTAGTTTTTAATGACGAAGAGCCGAGCATTCGAGTGACGAATTTAGAGTTTGAGAAAATTATTCACTAGAATTTACCGCAGCAAAGTGGTGAAGGAATATTTCATTCGTCATTCCTTTATTAGAGTATTCGGTTCTTCGATTGTTTGTAGTTTTTAATGGCGAAGAGCCGAGCATTCGAGTGACGAATTTAGAATTTAAGAAAATTTTTCATCGGCATTTGCCGTAACAAAGTGTTGATGAATAAAAACGGTAAGCAGTTTTTGGTAAATGTTTATTTGTAAATTTCTTTTCGATGACCAACCGAAACTACGGTTATGATAATTTGCTTGTCATTGATTTCATAAATAATTCTGTAATCGCCAACTCTTATTCGGTATGCATCTTCGCCTTTTAATTTTTTGTAGCCGCTTGGTCTTGGGTTATCGGCTAATTCAGCAATTGCATTTTTGATAAGTGGGATTGCAGATTTATTCAGTTTTGCAATTTGCTTTTGTGCATAGCGTTCAACAAAAATGGTGTACTTCATTTTTTGCTGTGTTCAATTTCTTTGAATGCTTGTTCAAATGGGATTGCTTTGCCACTGTGCTGTTTGGCTTTTCGATATTCTTTTATTTCTTCTAACTCTTCTGAGTCAGCTAAAAGTTGCTCGTAGCGTTTGATAGGAACTTGCACAGCAATTTTTCTTCCTTTAAAATCCATAACAAAATTTTCTGCAATCATATTTTCTGATTTACAACAAAGATAAATAGTTTTTAGGTTGAATTGCAAACTCAACTCTGTATTTACCGCAGCAAAGTGGTAATGGAATAATTCATTCTCCATTCAAATTATTCGAGTATTCGGTTGCTCGATTGTTTGCATTTTTTAGTACACTTCATCATGTTTGCCAATATTAAAAAACACAGCTTCAGTAGGCTTTTCAGATGTGAAATAAAAAATCACTCTACAATCAAAATCAACGGTAAAACTCCATGCACCTTCTAACTTTCCAGATAGTTTGTGCGTTTCAATTTTGGATGAAAGGGATCGTCAATAAACATTTCAAGCCGGTCAAAGAAAATTTTTTCCAACGATTTATCTTTCTTGATTTTCTTGGCAAATGCTTTTTTGAAATGATCAGAAAATGCAACTTTCATTTCAGCATTTTTTTAAGTGCTGAAATATTATTGCTGAATTTCAACTTTTTTTCTTCTGTTTTTGAAGCTTTAAAAGTGGTTGCAATTTCTTCTCTTCTAGCTTCCAAAATATTATGTTCCAATAAATTTTTTAATTCTTCTCTATCGGCTAAAGGCAATTTGTATACGGCATCTACAACATTTGAAAATTGTAAGTTCATCGTTTTTGTTTTTTACAAATTTACTTTAAATTTTTGGTTACCAATTGCTTTTATATTTTTTTCTTATTTCGGCTTTCAAATCATAACATTAAATTTAATTTGAAAAAAAACCACAAACAATTTTTGAGTTATGGCAGTGTACCTGTGAAGTGTATTAAGGTTGATGGGGAATTAATTTGTTAAACAATTCTTCATTCGATTGTTCGTTATTCGGCTCTTCGATTATTTTGTATTTCATTAATGACGAAGAGCCGAGCATTCGATTGACGAATTTAGAATTTGAGAAAATTATTCACTAGCATTTATCGCAGCAAAGTGGTGAAGAAATAATTTGTTCTTTATTCATTATTCGAGTATTCGGTTCTTCGATTGTTTGCTTTTTTCTGAATGACGAAGAGCCGAGCAATCGATTGACGAATTTAGAATTTGAGAAAATTATTCACCAACATTTACCGCAGCAAAGTGGTGAAGGAATATTTCATTCGTCATTCCTTTATTCGAGTATTCGGTTGCTCGATTGTTTGTTTTTTTAATGACGAAAAGCCGAGTATTAAAACAATTAATTTGAAACACCATAAAAATAATTTCCGTTTTAAAGTTTCTATTACCTTTGATTAATTCTAAATTAGTTTACCATGTATAAATTTATTTGTTCAGCATTTTTATTTACCACAAGTTTTATTTTGCAAATGAATATTACAAATGCACAAGCAACCTATACCATGCCCAGTGAAGAATTACAACACGAGGGCACTTGGTTACAATGGCCTCATCATTATGAGTATGGTACTACTTATCGAAACAGATTAGATGCCACTTGGGTAGCCATGACTAAGGCTTTGGTAGCTAGTGAAAAAGTTCATTTAATTGTATATGATGCCACTGAAAAAACTCGTGTACAAAATTTATTAACTGCTGCAAGTGTTGCTACTACTAATATTGATTTTTTTCAATTTCCAACCAATGATGTGTGGGTAAGAGATAACGGACCTATTTTTGTTAGAGATACATCAGGCAAATTAATTATTCAAGATTGGGGATTTAATGGATGGGGTGGAGATTATAATTTTAATTTATGCAATCCAATTCCAACAAGTGTAGCCAATGCATTAGCTATGACAGTGGTGAATTTAAATTCAACAATGGTGAATGAAGGTGGTGCTGTTGAGATGGATGGAAATGGAGTATTGATGACTACCAAAAGTGCTATACTATGTCAGAGTAACCCAGCTAACATTAATGCCATTAGAAATATAGGAATGACTCAAGCACAAGCTGAAACCATCTTTCAACAATATTTAGGCGTTTCAAAATTTATTTGGTTAGATGGTTTTTATAGTGTTGATGATATTACCGATGCCCATATTGATGGCTTTGCCCGATTTGCAAACGGTACTCATTTGGTTACTATGAGCACCACTGATTTAACTTATTGGGGATTGAGTACAACTGATATTTCATTGCTTACATCAGCCACTGATATAAATAATAAAGCTTACACCATAACACAATTGCCACTTACCCAAAATGATGTAACAACTGCTTACGGAAAAAATTTAGGTTATAAAGGTTCGTATATAAATTATTATGTAGCCAATTCAGTAGTGTTGGTTCCTAATTATTCTGACCCAAATGATGCCACTGCCAATGCAATTATTCAAGGCTTGTACCCTACCCGAACTGTGGTGGGTATTGATGTTAGAAATTTATATGAAAATGGTGGCATGGTACACTGTGTTACTCAACAACAGCCAGTAGCAACGGCTTCAGTTGGATTAAAAAATTTCACATCGCCAAAAAACAACATCACTATTTCACAAAATCCAACAAATGATTTTTTAAAAATCGTTAGTAATGATGAATTACATAATGCTGTAATAAAAATTTTGAATGCAAATGGTCAGCTAATTTTTGAAAAACAAAATCAAAATGGAAAACAATTTCAAATTGATTTATCAAAACAAGCGGCAGGAATTTATTTTATTGAAGTGCAATCATCTACCAACATTTACCGCAATAAAATAGTGAAGGAATAAAAAAAATTATTTTACTAAAGTTCCAATTTTAACTCCTTTTGCCACCTCTAGCAAATTGCCTACTTTATTCATATCAAAAACAATAATCGGAATTTTATTTTCCTTACAAAGTGTAAAGGCTGTCATATCCATTACTTTTAAATTTTTACTAATCGCTTCATCAAAACTAACTGTATCGTATTTAGTAGCGGTTTTATCTTTTTCAGGATCGGCGGTATAAATACCATCTACTCTTGTTCCTTTTAATACCACATCTGCATTAATTTCAACGGCACGAAGTGCAGCAGCGGTATCAGTAGTAAAGTACGGATTACCAGTACCTGCGCCAAAAATTACTACTCGTTTTTTTTCTAAATGTCGCATAGCTCTTCTTCTGATAAATGGTTCACAAATTTGCTCCATTTTTATGGCAGACAATAATCGGGTACTTACGCCTACTTTTTCTAAGCCACTTTGAATTGCCATACCATTTATTACAGTTGCCAACATGCCCATATAATCACCTTGCACTCTTTCAATACCAGTTTCAGCAGCATTTAAACCACGATAAATATTACCACCTCCTATCACAATGGCCACTTGTACGCCGGCATCAATCAAAGGTTTAATTTCTTTACAATATTGTGCAACAATGGTATTGTCAATTCCAAATTCTTTATCGCCCATTAATGCTTCGCCGCTTAATTTTAATAGTATTCGTTTGTAATGTACTGACATAGTTATTTTTTTAATGAATATAATTTTACATAAATACAAAAAAAAAGAGAATCAAAACAGATTCTCTTTTTTTATAATTTAATTTAGTTTAAAGCAACACGTTTAAACATATTTACTTTTAAATCTTTATCAATTCCTTTTAAATAATCGGCCACTGTTAAATTGCCATCTTTCACAAAAAATTGATTCAATAAAGTACTTTCTTTATAAAATTTTTCAACAGTTCCTGTAGCAATTTTATCTACAATGTTAGCTGGTTTGCCTTCAGCAATAGCTTTTTCTTTGGCAATTTCCATTTCTTTATTTACAATATCCATAGGCACATCAGCCTTATCAACAGCTACAGGATTCATTGCTGCAATTTGCATGGCTAAATCTTTTCCAATTTCAGTTGAGTTATCTAAATTTTTATTCATGGATACTAAAACACCTAATTTGTTACCCATGTGAATATAAGGAACAACAATTTCACCTTGTACAATTTCATATTTGCTTAATGAAATTTTTTCACCTATTCTGCCTACTTGCTCACTAATTTTATCAGCAATTGATAAACCATCTAATTGGCAATTTAATAATTCATCAATTGTAGCTGGCATTTTTTCTAAAGCAATAGTAGCAATTTGAGTAGCAAAGTTTACAAAGTTTTCATTTTTAGCTACAAAATCAGTTTCACAATTTAAACAAATTGCAATTCCTGATTTTGAATCAGCCGTAGTTAATGCAATAACAGCACCTTCACGGGCATCACGTTCATTACGCAATGCAGCTACTTTTTGTCCTTTTTTACGCAAATAATCAATAGCACCATCAAAATCGCCATTGCTAGCTTCTAAAGCTTTTTTGCAATCCATCATTCCAGCACCTGTTTGTAATCTTAATTTATTTATTTCTGCTGCGGTAATCATAATATTTTTATTTATTTATTTTTAAATTGAATTTTACTAAAAAAGCTATCTACCAATAATTTGTTGTAGATAGCTTTTTTTTTGACGTTACTGATTTTTAAAAACTAATAACAAGTAACCAGTAACTAATATTTTTTATCTTGGTTTTCTATCGCCCCCAACTTTGTGTGCTGGTTTGCGCATATTTTTATCGGTAGATGAGCCAGCGGCTGTACCACGTCTTCTTTTACGATCGGCGCCATCTGCATCTGCATCAGCACCTTCAGCTGCTAAATTTGCGGCTGTTTCTTCAGATGTTTCTTCAGTTTCCTCTACTTTTTCATTTTTTCGTTCTTCCAATCCTTCTAAAACACAATTCATTAAATAGGTTGTGATAGCCGTGATTGATTTTGTTGCATCATCATTTGCTGGAATGGCATAATCTACTGTGTTAGGATCACAGTTAGTATCAACCATAGCAAAAGTAGTGATATTTAATTTTTTAGCTTCGGCTAAAGCAATATGTTCATGCCCAATATCAACTAAAAAAATTGCTGATGGCAAACGGTTCATATTAGCAATACCACCAATTACTTTTTCCATTTTATCCTTATCTCTACTCATCATCAATTTTTCTTTTTTGGTGATGTTTTCTAAAGTGCCGTCTGCTAACATTTTTTCAATGCTTTGCATTTTCTTCACACTTTTTCTAATGGTAGAGAAGTTAGTTAGCATTCCGCCTAACCATCTTTCTGTGGCAAATGGCATTCCTGTACGGATAGCGCATTGGGCTACAATATCTTTAGCTTGTTTTTTAGTAGCTACAAATAATATTTTTTTACCGGCTTTAGCCATTGCTTTCATTGAATTTCCAGCATCTTCTAATCCTTCGATTGTTTTATTCAAATCGATGATATGAATGCCTTTTCGTTCCATGAAAATGAAAGGTAACATTTTTGGATTCCATTTACGTTTTAAATGACCAAAGTGAACACCTGCATCTAAAAGTTCTTGTTGAGTTATTTTATTCATTTACTTAAAGTTATTAAGTTATTTTTTAATTAGTGATTTGTAAGTTGATAGTAATTTTTTTATGAAGTAGTTGTGCCAATGAAATATTTTTGAATATACATGAACACAATAACCCAAAACTATCTCTTACTAAATTGTGTGCTTCTACGAGCTTTACGATGACCTGGTTTTTTACGCTCTACCTCTGCGGCATTACGGGTCATGCAATTATTGGCTCTTAAAGCTGGTTTCCATTCAGCATTAAATTTTACTAAAGCACGTGCTATAGCTAATTGTGCTGCTTCGGCCTGACCTTTAACACCACCACCATCACAATTTAATTGAATATCAAATTCTTTTGATGATTCAGTAATTTGAAGTGGCTTTAGTACAGCCATTTGGTTGTACATTACCGGAAAGTATTCGGCAATTGGTTTGTGATTTACTATTACTTCGCCTTTTCCTTTTTTCAAGAAAACACGTGCAACAGCTGCTTTTCTACGGCCTACGGCATTGATTATTTCCATGTTCTTATTGTTGAAATGAAATGTTTACTAAAT
This sequence comes from Bacteroidota bacterium, assembly GCA_041165265.1. Lineage (GTDB taxonomy): Bacteria > Bacteroidota > Bacteroidia > Chitinophagales > CAIODY01 > CAIODY01. The sequence goes on from JBEANU010000110.1 coordinate 7,744, forward strand.
TATTTTAATTCTAATGTTTTAGGAGTTTGAGCACCGTGTGGATGCTGAGCATCAGCATACACAAATAATTTTTTGTGCATTGCTTTTCCTAATTTGTTTTTTGGTAACATACCATGTACCGCATTTTCTATCATACGGGTTGGATGTTTTTGTAACAAATCTTTTGGATTTGTAATTTTTTGCCCTCCAGGATAACCACTAAAAGTGATGATTTCTTTATCCATCATTTTATTACCTGTTAATTTAAATTTGCCAGCATTGATTACAATTACATAATCACCAGTATCAACATGCGGCGTATAACTTGGCTTGTGTTTACCACGTAATACAGTAGCAATACGGGTACACATACGACCTAATGTTTTATTTTCGGCATCTACTACAAACCATTCACGTTTTACGGTGGCTGCATTTGCCATTTCGGTTCTGAAACTTAATTTATCCACTTTATTTTGCTTTTAATTTTTTTAAAAAGGATTGCAAAAGTAAGGCTTAATTTCATGTTTCAAAATATTTATCAATTTATTTTTTTTAAAATATTATAACTTATTGATAATCAATTTTAAAATAGCTATTATTTTTTTGTTGTTGTGTTGAAGTGCTTACCTATTGCGTTTTGCAGCTTATTGCCTGAAATAGCCATGAATACTATATAGTCAAATTTTGAAAGTTGTTTTCATCATCAGATTATATCAATGCTATATCCAACACTTCCATCATTTTATCTACATAATGAAATTGCAGATTGCCTAAAAAATCTTGGTTGATTTCTTCCACATCTTTTCGGTTCATTTTACACAATATTATTTCTTTCATACCTGCTCGTTTGGCAGCCAATATTTTTTCTTTAATGCCACCCACAGGCAATACTTTGCCACGTAAAGTTATTTCACCACTCATTGCCAGTAGTGGTTTTACTTTGCGGTTGGTTAATAATGATGTAATGGCTGTAAGCATGGTTATACCTGCACTTGGGCCATCTTTAGGTGTAGCGCCTTCGGGCACATGCACATGTATGGTTTCTTTTTCAAAAACCGAATTATCTATACTTAATTTTTTAGCATTCGATTTTATGAATGTAAAAGCTGCTTGTGCTGATTCTTTCATTACATCGCCTAATTGCCCGGTTAATTTCAAACCTTCTTTACTTTCATATTTTATTGATTCAATGTATAATAATTCACCCCCTACTGATGTCCAGGCTAAGCCTACTGCTACACCTGCTTGATTAGCTTCCTTAAACATCTCTCTATCATACTTGGTTTTGCCTAATACATCTTGTACTTTTTCAATGGTGATATTGCTATCGTATGTTTCTTCAGTAGCTATTGATTTGGCTGTATTACGCATCAATGCTGCTATTTGCCTATCTAATTCACGTACTCCGCTTTCACGAGTATAGCCATCAATCAAGGTTTGCAAGGCTGGATTTGAAATTTTTATTTGTGATGATTTTACGCCATGAGCCTCCCTTTGCTTTGGTACTAAATACTTTTTAGCAATTTCCATTTTTTCTTCTAAGGAGTAGCCACTTACTTCAATAATTTCCATTCTATCCCTTAATGCTGGCTGAATGGTTTGCAATGAATTGGCAGTGGCAATAAATAATATTTTAGATAAATCAAATTCCAATTCTAAAAAATTATCATAAAAATGGGAGTTCTGTTCAGGGTCTAATACTTCTAATAATGCTGATGATGGGTCACCACGATGATCTTGCCCTATTTTATCAATTTCATCTAAAATAAAAACTGGGTTGCTGCTTTGCACTTTTTTAAGTGATTGCACAATACGCCCAGGCATAGCGCCAATATAGGTTTTACGATGGCCACGTATTTCAGCTTCATCATGCAAACCGCCCAAACTGATGCGTACAAATTTTCTATCTAATGCTTTTGCTATTGATTTACCTAATGATGTTTTGCCTACACCCGGAGGGCCAACAAAACAAAGTATGGGGGATTTCATATCACCCTTTAATTTCAGTACAGCTAAGTATTCAAGGATGCGTTTTTTTATTTTATCTAACCCGTAATGGTCATCGTGTAAGGCAGTTTCAGCATGTATTAAATCAAAATTATCTTTGGTGAATTCATTCCATGGCAAATCCAATAAAGTTTCAACATAATTATAAGCTACTGAATATTCGGCCGAGGCAGGATGCATCCTATTCAATTTATCTAACTCACGATTAAATAATTTTTTAGCATCATCCGTAAATTGCTTTTTGGTACTTCGTTCTTTTAGGTTAGCTAAATCTTTTTTATTGTCATCAAATCCTAGTTCTTCCTGAATCGTTTTTAACTGTTGATTCAAAAAATATTCACGTTGTTGCTTATCTAAATCTTGCCTTGTTTTATTCTGAATTTGATTTTTTAGTTCTAATAATTGAATTTCATGATTAATAAATTGAAGTACCATTTTTACACGTTCCTTTAATTTATCAGTTTGCAAAATACTTTGCTTATCAGGCACTGGCAAATTTAAATTAGATGCTACAAAATGTAGTAAGAATGCAGGGTTATCAATATTTCTAATAATCATCCCAGCTTCATTTGGTATATTTTGTGAAAGCTTTGCAAAGCTAACCGCTTGATCCTTCAAATTGCTAACGGTAGCTACAAACTCCTCATCGGTTACTAATTCTAATTTTTCTTCGGCAAGTAATTCAATTTTTGCTTTTAAAAAAGGGTCATCCCCCAAAAACTCAGTAACTTTTACTCTATTTCGTCCTTGTAAAATTACTGTTGTAGTGCCATCAGGCATTTTTAATAATTTT
>JBEANU010000111.1:0-5079 GCA_041165265.1 Bacteroidota bacterium
TTTTAATTTTTAATAAATATTATTATCCTGAAGCCAATGATAAGTTAATTATTGAAAAAATTGAAGCTATAAAAAAACAAATCTGGATTGAATTAAATTACCAGCTTACACCCATTGAACAAATTCGGGTTTTTAATTTAATATTTTTCAAGCACCAACATTTTCACTCCAATTTTGAACACCCTACTGATGCCAAAAATAATTTTATTACCTATAATATTGAAACCAAAAAAGGCAATCAAATTGGGTTAGGATTAATTTATTTATTAGTGGCACAGCAGCTCAGGATGCCTGTTTACGGCGTTTGTTTGAAAAATTATTTTGTAATATGTTATGTTGATACCGATGTTTTTCAATCAGATATTAATTACATCAATCAGCAGGATATTTTATTTTATATTAACCCATATAATTTAGGAGCTATTTTTAACCGACCACAAATTTTAGATTATCTACAAAAAATAAAATCGGAAGTAAAAGATAAATATTTTTATCCAGCTACTAATATTGAAATCATGAAGGAGTTAATTACCCAAACAGCCAATGATTATCAATTGTTGAAAGAAAATGATAAAGTAAATGAAATGATGCAATTGTTACAATTATTAAAAAAATAAATGGCAATGCAGTGTTGTGCAACAACAATTAAAAACGGCGTAAAAATGTTGGGTGAAATTGAACAAACACTTGCAATGTGTAACACTATCTCAAATTGATTTTTTTATTTTTTATTCCAAACCAATGAAGCTGCACCCAATATTGCTGCATCGCTTTCAGGTAATTGTGAAGCAACAATAGTTACTTTATTTTTATAAATGTGTAATAAATTTTGCTCCATATAATATTTAGTTTGCCCAATAATTAAATTACCTGCATTTACTAAACCACCAAATAATACAATAGTATCAGGGCTTGTGTAGGCTACTGCATCGGCTAAAGCCATTCCTAATATTTCAGATGTAAATCTAAATGCTTCCAAAGCCAAAGCATCATTATTTTCAGCTGCTTCAAATATTTGCTTGGCTGTGATTTCATTGGCGTTAATATTTTGTAAACTACTTTGTTTGCCTTCACTTATCCATTCATTCATCGTTCTTACTAACCCAGTAGCTGAGCAATAAGTTTCCAAACAACCATTCCTGCCACAGCCACATTGCCTTCCGTTTCTAATAATTATAGTATGTCCTAATTCACCAGCCAATCCATCATGCCCATAAATTAATTCGCCATTGGCTACAATGCCACTACCCAAGCCTGTACCAAGCGTTACCATCAAAAAATTTTTCTTGCCTTTTGCTGCTCCAAAAATCATTTCGCCAATGGCTGCTGCATTTGCATCATTGGTAAGCCAAGCAGTAACATTGCATTTTTGCTCAAACATTTTTGCTAACGGAATTATTCCTTTCCATGGTAAATTGGGAGCAAATTCAATGGAGCCATTATAAAAATTTCCGTTTGGTGCGCCAATTCCAATTCCAACTAATTCAAAATTATTATCGGTACAATTTTTTAAAATGATGTTTGATAATTCATCTACTAAATTTTCAATGGCAGGATAATTTTTAATTGGATAATTAAATCGAGCTACAATTTTGCCATCGGCTAATACTAAAGCTGCCGCTGCATTTGTACCACCAATATCAATTCCGGCTGCTACTTTCATGAATCAATATTTTGCTGTTTTAAAATGGATGAAACTTTGATTCCGTAAAAGGCTAAATATGCAAAACATAAAACTCCGGCTATGTATGAATATTGAATTCCTAAAATTTCAGGTTGCGCAATATAACCTTGAAACAAGCTAACAAAGCCACCTCCCATAATCATCATGATTAAAAAACCGCTGCCTTCGTTGGTGTGTTTGCCTAATCCTTTAATAGCTAATGTAAAAATGCAAGGCCATAAAGTACTGCAAAATAATCCTACGCTGATGAATGCAAAAGTGCTTATCATTCCATCGGCCAACATGCCAATGATTAAAGCTGCAATGCCGCAACTTGAAAAAATAATTAATTGTTTTGCAGGGTTTCCTTTGCTTACATAATCGGCTGCAATTAATATTAAAATTAAAATTGCGTAAGTGTAAAATGGGGTGATATCATGTCCAGTAATTTTATTGACGAATAAAAATAATCCGAATGCTAAATAAGGTACAATCAATTTTAAAGGCAATTTCATTTTTGCATCAATTCCCATGGCATCTACTGCACTGCTCCATCTGCCAATCATTAAACTTGCCCAAAATAACGATACATAAGGTGCAGCCATATTGGTTGGAATATTTTGATGTTGCTTAATGAATTCCGCCAAATTACTTCCTGTAGCCACTTCTACGCCTACGTACAAAAATATAGCAATCATGCCCATCCATAATTGAGGATATTTTAAGGCACTGCTTATTTCATTTTTTGCATCTGTTTTTACATCTTCATTTACTGATAAATGATTTGGGATAGATGAAAATTTAAATAACAAAGCCACCATTATAAATGCTGCTCCTAATATTAAATATGGAATTTTTATGGCTGATAAATCGGCTACTGCACTTGCTGAACTGATGCTTCCGAAAATGGCTAAGCTTAATAATATTGGGCCAATAGTAGTGCCGATATTATTTATTCCACCAGCCAAACTTAATCGTTGTGAACCTTTTGAAGGGTCGCCAATGTTGATGGCTAAAGGATTGGCGGCGGTTTGTTGTAAACTAAATCCTAATCCTACAATAAATAATCCTGTAATCATCAATAAAAATGATTCAGTGTTTGCTGCAGGAATAAATAACAAAGTGCCTATTGCTGAAATGGTTAAGCCCAAAGCGATTCCGTTTTTGTAACCTATTTCGTTTAAAATATCTTTTCCTCTTGCCTTAGAAATAATGTAATACATTAATGAACCTACCGTGTAGGCTACATAAAACGCAAATGATACCATTTGTGCTTGCCATTGCTCTAAGTGCAATTTATCTTTTAATACAGGAATTAAAATATCATTACTTGCGGCTACAAAACCCCAGAAAAAAAATACAGAAATTAAGGTAAGCAACTGTGATATTGAATTTCCTGAATTCACTCTGTTGGTTATGGATGAATCAATGTTTGATGATGATTGCATAATTTGTTTTTTAGTTGAAACAAAAATAGTTTTTTGTAGGAATGTATAGATAGATTTATTGGTATTTAAAATATATAACAATCAATTTTTTTAGGATGATTGCTATCATGATGATTGAAATCTAAATTGCGGAATTGCGCTACAATGCCTATTTCATGCGTACCTGGCGTACTTCCTCTTAAATAATTAATGGTGATATCATAACTATAACACACTCTAATACTCGATTCAGCATTGAATTTAATATCAGCACCAAAATCAACAATCACAGCATCAATATCTTTACTTAAGCCTGGTAAAAATTTATTACGAAAAAATACGCCACCAAATAAGGGCGCTTTCATCAAATTAGCGCCTATTAAAAACTGACGAAATGGTGATTGAATTTCAAGTAATGCTGATGGAATAAAATAACCAATGTTTTTTTTATCACTATTTTTAAATGCTTTCACCCAACTTGCTTGAGCTGAAAATTTTAGCGGCAATCTGCCTTTTAAATTTAATAAGGATTGATCAGGTTGTGTAACATGATGAACTGCAAAGCCAATAGTGGCAGTGCTTCGCAAGGTTTGTTTTCGTTTTGAATTAATACGAGCTAATGCGCCAAAAGTAAAATCAACAAAAGTTTTTGATACTTGCGGTAATGCCACAGCACCTGGCGAAGTGGTTTTTAGTAAACCATATTTATCATCAATTTGGTCACTAAAAACTAATTTATTGTAATTGATATTTTGAGTAATTACATCAGTTTTAAAGCCTGTTTGAATGATAAAATCTTTAGGAATTACAACAAATCGATAAGCATAAATTCCGCCTATTGAAGTGGTTTTTAATAAGCCCTCACCTTCAATATCATTGGTGGCTATAATACCTAAACCACCGCCATAGTTTAATGCTTCAATATCAGCAGCGGCACAAAATGTATTAAATTTACCGGGTGTTTTGTTCCATAAATTACGATAAACTGCACTTGCCCGTAAGCCACCATTTACGCCTGCTTGAGCAGGATTGTTGTGTAACGTTTGATTATAAAATTGTGTAAAATCAGCATCTTGTGAAAATGTATTTTTAACCACTAACGTGAAAATAAATAATAAGTATATTTTTTTCATGGATTCCTTTTTACAATTTAATAGTAAAACAAAGTTAAAATGATAAAATCCCTCAAACATTTAATAGTAGTTAATTTCAAGCACTTTAGCAATATCTATAAAACTAATAGTTATAATATCCTGATTTTGAACCAAAAAAAGAACTTGTATTTTTCAAGTAGTACAATACTTCTTTTGTAACGGCTTTATCAATTTGCTTTTGTAATGGTATGGTTGAATCTAATTGTGTTTTCACATCACTAATTAAATTATTGAAATAAATTTGCTGGCTTTGAAATGGCTGAATGCCGCATAAAGCCAAGTACCACGGCCCATCATTATCTAATTTATATTTATATACATACACATTGCCTTTCACATTTTTTACAGCGGCACTTTTGGTTTGAAGATAAACAAGTGTATCAACTGTTTTAAAATTACCTTCATAAAATACTTGACTTGTGGTTACTAATTTTTGATTTTTAAAATGAGCAGGAAAAATATTTTCAGATTTTGATTCGCCCAATCGTTTATATAATAAATAGGTGTATAGCTTGTTGCTGGCTAATTTATTAATAATGCTATCTTGTATTTGAATTTTGTTTTTGCTCAATTGCGCTATAGTGGCTATCTGCATAAGGTTGTTATGACTTTGTATGGCTTTATCAAATATTTTTTTCACCCCTAAATTTTTGTTATAAAACGGGGCTAATAATTTTAAATATAAAATCGCTTCTTTGTTCACATCTTCATCATTATAAAATCTGCTGTATCGGTTTGATTCTTGTTCATCTTTATCGCTTCGTTTTTTTATCATTTCTTCATCTTTAGCAAATTGTTTTTTTAGTTCAATCTTGCCATCAAATAATAATTTGGC
>JBEANU010000112.1:0-10341 GCA_041165265.1 Bacteroidota bacterium
CCTACAAAAAATATTGAAGGTAGAATCGGAAGCCAAAATCAACACATTAATTCTTCAGCTTGAAAATGACAATGAAGTGCCTGATAGAAATTGGTTATTAGAAAAAATTAAAAGCAAAAAAGGTTAATTACTTGGAACTTATTTCACCATCACACCCACTTCCGAACTCTTCACACTTTCAACACTATTCTTATCAACTGCAATGATATAGTAACCATATTCATTGCCAATTATTACGCTTTTATCGGTGTAAGAATTTTCAGTTGAGTTAATAGTTGCTATTAATTTTTCAGCAGCATCAATATGATTTACTCGGTAAATTTTATACGATTTCAAATTACTAATTTCAGATTTTTCCCAACGCAACACAACAGCATTGTTTAGGTTGAATGCCTCTACCACCAATGGTGCTAAAGGTTTTTCATATTCCATTTCAAATTGAGTGGCTACACTTTGTTCAGATGATTGTGAGCCATAAAATGCTTTTACTGTATACTCATACTTAGTAAAAATTTTAATGGTTGAATCAGTAAATGAAGAATGATTTTTTAATTGAAGTGCAGTTGCAATGGTTTGCCAATTGGTTTTGCTATTGTCTGTTTTCACTTCACGGCGAAGCAATTCATAAGCGGTAGTTTTACGTAAAAGCGTATCACGTTGCCAAACAATTTTTGCTGCGTTACCCATTTGTTTTACAAATACAGATGATGGAGCTTGCATATCCATTTGCTTTTCTGTTTTCATAAAAGATACCCCAACCGTATCACTTGCTTTGCCAATGGTGTAATCGTTGCTCACTGCCTTCACACAATACGAATATACTTTACCATAGTTCAAACCAATTGTATCTAAAAATGATGTTTCATTTTCTTTTGCCAAAATCAAACCACTCACTTGTTCAAATTTTGTTGGATGATAATTTAATCCACGAAAAACATAATAACCACGAGTGCTTGGGTCAAGTAGTTGCCAACTAATTTCAACTCCATTATTTTTTTGCTTAGCTTTTATTTGCTGTGGCGCTAAAGGTTGATGCTCAGTTTTTAACATGCCTGAAACTTTTGCACTTTGTGCTCCTTTTTCAAACGAACCATTTAATTGAATAAAATAATAGTAAGAAATAATGGGCTGCACATCATTATCCATAAAGGCTGTATCGTTTGCGGTGCTGCTGTGTATCATTTTAAAATCGCCATCAAACTGAGTGCTTTTGTAAATATCAATACTTCTTAATCCATCAACTTTTTTAAAATTCCAACTCAATCTAATTCCATTTTTCTTAGCATCTGAATGAGCATACAAATAAACCAGCGGCAAAGTGTTTTCATATTTATCTAACAACGAAACGGTATCACTCATTTCGCTTGCATTGCCAAATTTATCAAACATTTGAATGCAATAACTGTAGTAGAAATTTTTGTTTAATAAAGTATCGTTCATGATGGCAAATAATGAATCGCCTTTGAATTGAAAGCCACATGAAGCGTCAGCTTCCAACAATGGAGTTTGCAAATTATTGCTACGATATACTTTTGCAACATGAGGCAAATTGTTTCTGTCTTTTGTCTTCACAAAATATTTTAATTGGATAATTGAACCTAAAATAGTTTTTGAACGAAATTTAGCTTTTGCTTGAAGTGCTTGTGGTTTGTACATCACAGCATCACTTTGCTTTGAAGCACCATTATAAGTTACACGATATACATACGATTTTCCTTCTTGAACATTCACATCTAAATAAGCTGTACCACTTGCATAATAATACAACGGAATGCCATTGTAATAAAAAACAGAATCCATGGTTTGATGGGTTTGCAAAGCAGCAAATGCTTCACCTGCTTTTTCAAAAGTTGGTGGTTCATAAAACGGACAAGTGGCATTCCACATAGATAATCTGCCTTTGAAAGCATTTAAGTTGGTAGGCATAAAAGTTTCTTCAATAAATTGAAAATCGGTTTCATCAGTTGCTTTGCGTTCAATTTTATAATGTAAGCTAGAAGGAATTTCGTTGCCACAAAAAACAGCCAAACCATTTGATGCCACTTTAACTGTAACTTTTTGTTGTGCAAATGCTGATACAAAAATTAGCATTGCTGATAAAGATGTAAGTATGTATTTCATTTTTTTATTTCTATTTTTTTAACCACGAAGGCACGAATTTTTTCAACCACCAAGACACAAAGGCTCAAAGTTTTTTGTTTCTATTTTTTTTACCACTAAGAAAACAAGGACACTTAGTTTTCACTTAGTTGTTTAATTGTATGCTCTGTGTTTCTTTGTGAACTCGGTGTACTTAGTGTTTCAATTTTTTGCCACTAAGACACAAAAGTTCAAAGTTTTTTGTTTCTATTTTTTTTACCACTGAGAAAACAAGGACACTTAGTTTTCACTTAGTTGATGAATTGTATGCTTAGTGTTTTTGGTATTCCTAATAACTAATAACTTCATCAAGGGCAATCTTGTGTATCAACGCATTCTTCACCCCATAATATTTTTTGTGTTAAGCCTTCACCTTGCGCTGCTCTTACTTTGTAAGCTATTCCAAAATCTTTTCCTAAATCAATACATGGGCTGCTGCAACCACCTGCAAAAGGATTGGGCAAACATTGCTCACCATGAATATGTAACTTCACACTTCCGCAACCGTCAATTGCCATTCCTTTACCGTACACATATTCTCCGGCTACTTTTGCTTGTGCTTTTATAAAGCCATCAATTTTAGTACAAGTGATGGAACTGCACACCAAATTTACTTCAGCAAATGCAACTACACCAATACCAAAAGTGAGGTTACCTGCCAAATTCATATACACCCTTGCATCCACACCGGCTGTAGCTTTCAGGCTTACACTTACTACCACTAAATTCAAATCAAAATCAGGAATTGGTTTTATGTCTCGTCTGCCCATTACCATAAAACCAGCTAATCCATCTTTTTGAAAAGTACAAGGCACATGTTTATCAAATGCATAAGTGAGTAAAGTTTTAATAGCACCTTGTTGTTCTAAAACTGTGTAATCAGCATATTTACCAACTAATAATCCGCCACTAAAATTACCTGCAGCTTGAGTTTGAACTTCAACAGCAGCCACCATAAAAAAGCCTCCTTTATCCATTAAAAAATTTGCCTGACCACTTACAGCATTACCACCAAAATCAATTCCATCCATTTTTAAAATGCCTGTCAATCTTGCTTTTTCATAATCGAAAGTAATTTGCAAATCACCAAATGGTGTATTGATTCCATCCATTTTCACTTGTTGTCCTTCGGCTTTTATTTCACCATAAACAGTAAAATAAAAATGTGCTGCTTCAGGGTCGCCTTTCTTCATGCCTTCAAATCCTTCCATATAACCATTGAATGAAAGATAGCCCCAATCATGGTTTGAGTCATTTACTTTCATGTTGCATTTTATTTTATTCATTTGTTTTGAACCAAATGCAATTGGGCCAGGATTAAATTCTTCAATATAAATGGCATCGCTTTTTCGATGCAATTTTACATTAATTGGTGTGAGTTTGCCTGGTTCTTCAACTGTTCCTTCTAGTGAAAATTCGTTCTCACTTAATAATTGATTTTTGTTGAATGATTTAAATTTAACAAAACCTTTTCCTTCAAAATCAAAATTCAATGGAGCTAATTCCATTTTCAAGTTATTCGGTTTGCCACTAAAAATTAGTTGAGCACTTACATTGTCTTGTGTTCGTGGAATACCTGTAGTTAATGTGCCTTGTAACGCAAATGAATTTGCAATACCTTGTTGATTGATAGGCATACTAAACGTAGATGGCGTAAAAGTTACACCACAACTGTATTGCAAAGCTGGTGCATTGCTTGGTAAGGTAAACAATGCTTCACCATTACTGATTAAGGAAAGCGCTACAATTTCAATGTTCGATTTTGTACCTGGAATATTTTTTACTGTTGCTGCACTCATTCCATCTTTGCCCACTAAACTCAATTTCCAATGTGCTTTATTATCAGTACCAGTTTGTAAATCATAACCAATATGCTTTGTAGCATTGTTGTTTACATACACAGGCACCAAACCACCTAAGGTTAAATTATCCATATTAAAGCCATCGAAGAAAGGAAGATGCTTGGCTTTAAAAATAAATTGATTGCAGGTCACATCAATCACACCTGTTTTGAAAGTGGCGTTGTTAGCTGAAAAACCGCCTTTTGAATTATCCAACATCCAATCTTTTACTACTACTTGCCATTGCTCAAATTTGAATGAAAGTGGTTCCGTTCCTTTCACTGGTTCGAATGAAGTATTGTGCAAAATCAACTTACCTGCTTTTATATCACTGATGTTAAACCCTTCAGGTGTAACGGTTGAAAGCACCGCAGGCAATACAATTTTATTATCTTCTAAATAAGCATCTTCATTTGATTTTCCCTCAAAACCAAAATATTGAAATTTGATTGGATTGAAATATTTATCGCCAATACTTAAATGATAATCAACATTTTTAATGGATGTATTCGTAAAGAAAATCGGTCGAGCATTTTTACTTCCACCATCATTTTTATATAAATAAAATTGGTCGTCAGCAAATGATAAATAGCTACTCGGCACATTGAATGAATTGTCAATCAACTTTGCCTTCGCCATTACTGTTCCATTGTTTTGTTCCGTTTTAAAAAGTTGAATACGCTTTTGTTTGTAATTACTCAACTCAATATTAAATTCATTATTAGCTTTTATTTTCCACTTCCAAATATTTAATGCAATTGAATCAGATGTTGGTAATGACTGATAAAATGTTTTATTCATTTTAGCATTGTAATAACTTGTAGTAACTATTTCAACATCATTAAATTCAATGCCTTCAGCTTGTAGCAAAGGTTTGTAGTTATTATTATTTTCATCAAAGTTCATAATACCACTTATCGTTGCTTTATTATTGCCTTTGTCTTTATAAGCTGTAAGCATGATTGGATACCCTAACAACTTTGTTAAATCAACATTCGGCAATGTGGTTAAATCAAAATCCATTTTATAAACTGCGGTTCCTTTTACAACCGTTAACCATTTGGCTTGAGCCACAGCAGTTACGTTGGCACTAAATCCAGGCGAAGCTTTCACATACAGTTTATCATAATTATAAATGGCAGGGTCAGGCAAATTGAATACAACATATTGTCCATCTTTTTCAGTTTTGCCATAAATTAAAGGCATTCCTAAACCGGCATCCATGTACACGGTTGCATTCTCTAAAGGCTTACCATCTAACTTCACTGTGCCTGTGCAGAATAATCCTTTTTTTAATTTGGCATAATAAATTTTCTCTCCACTTTTTTGCTCATAATTTTCAATTTGCAGATATGATGTGCCATAACCCCATGCCGAAATTTTCACATTGAAATGGTGTGTAGCAATGTTCAGAAATTCAATTTTTGGTGTCCAACCTTTTGCATCGGTAATTGCTTGTGGCGTTCCTGCTAATTCAACAAATGTGGCGTAGGCGCCCATTATCGGCTTACCTGTTTCGTCATCAGTTATTTTAAAAATGATGCGATGTTTTCTAATTCGAATAATAATTTCAGGCTGATAAAAGTTTTTATTGCCTGGCTTAATTTCAGGAATAGTAATCGTGTCAGCATAATATTTTGGGTCTAATGGTAAGATGTATAACTTTTGATTTTTACCACTAGGTGCATCCATTTGATAAGCACCAAAGAAAGCACCACTTTGATAACTATCATCAATATCATCACCAATTCTTGCAAATGCTTCCACCGTTTTTCCTTCTTCATCATGCACCACACAAGTAAATTTGGCATTGGTAGCAAACGGAATATCTTTATAATTAATTCGTTGCCCCCACTTTAATGATGGTTCAGATTTAATACAAAATGACTTTCCATCTTCCACATTTGTATAACCATCTTTTACTAATAATAAATTTACTTTAGGTTGATTTTTTGGATTATCAGTAGCATCATAAATAGGCATGATGTCATTATTTTGAAAATACCCATTTTCATCTGTAAAGCTTACTACATCTGAATTGAAAAATTTATTTCCATCACTGTAACGTGCTGAAAATAAAGCTACTCCGCCTTCAATACCTTTGTTAGCAGAATTTGCATTCACCATTCTGCCTTCAATTAAAGGCCATGAAGATTCTAAGAAAAATGTATTGATGCAATTGGTGTATTTGTATTCACTCACAAATTCATCAGCATAAATATCGTTAGCTCCTTTATCGCCTAATTTTGTAGTTCGGCCTAATAAATTAAAATCAAAATCAGATTTTGATTGTGGTGCATAATTGTAATTTGATGCATTATCGGTTTCAGCTTTTACATAATAATAATCATAAGGGCTATAGCCTGCATGACGAATCATTCGTTTGAAAACAACCAACCCATTATTATCAGTATTGCCAATTGAAATGGTTTTGCCTAAATTATTATCAGGCATAGGGTCAGATGATTGAGCACCTTCAGTTTTGGGCACTCCCCAATTGCTATACACCAAATCAGGATTATAACGAATCACTTTTACTTTAGCTCCATTAATCTTCCCATTGTTCGAATAATTTTTATTGATGTTTTTATCTTTTGCAATCACATTAATTTTCAAACCGAAACTCTTTACCATTGCCTTTAAAGTTCCTGTGTTAGTGGCTTGAAATGGCTGTACATCAATATTATCATCAGGCGAACAAAAATATTTATCGTTCACAATTACTCGTAACACATGCTTTAATACACCGCCAGGAAATTTGAATTCGCCGCCGCCAGCAGTACCAAAATTAGTTGTACCATTCACAATAAAACTATAAGGAATTTTGAATGTAAAATTTCCATCGGCATCAGTAGTTTTTGTATCTAATACTAAGGATTCATTTTCTACATTTTCTAATAATTTTTTTACAGTAGCATCACTTGCATAGTTGTAAGTAAGGTCATAAATTAAATCTTGTTTTGTTCGATATAATTTTTCTTTACCCCCATTTTCTTTCCATACCAAATAACTTTTTACACTTACATTTTTGTAGGCTAATGGATACGTTTCTGTTTCACCATCATCCGCATATTTATAAATCAACTTACCTGAAACTACACTTGGTGGCGGTGTTGCACTTACTAAATAATAATCAAACTCACGATGATAATGAAATTTGAAAATGTTTACCGGAGCTGAAGGCGCAAATCGGGCTTTGGTAAGGCAACTCAAAGGTTCGCCTTCAACATACAAATAGTACTCATCATCAGGTAGCCAATTACAAATCAAATTTTTCATATCCACTTGCACTACATCATTGCCCTTACTATCTTTTGCTTTAATGGCATTGTGTTTATCAATTATCCAATAGTTCACCCCATTCAATGTATAATTTTCATGATTGCCGCTTCCATCACCATCATAAGTTGGAGTAAGTGCCGGATATTTTTTTCTTAAAATATACACCGTTTTTCCTTCTAAATATTTGCTGTTATCATCTACAATTTCTTTACCGTCAACAAAATATTTTTTGTGTAATCGTATGGTAGCATCGTAATCATAAAGTGTGTACACTAATTTTCCGGCATCAAATCCATTTTTTTCCCAAGCTGAAACATCTTTATTAAACTTCGGAAAAATATAATTTTCAGTATACACATAATATGGCGAATAAGGCAGCAGATACAAAGCATGAAATAATTTTCCGCTTACAGTGTGGTACGAATTGCCCAACAACACACTTGCGCTATATTGCTCTTTAATCAACCCATAACCATTCGTAGTATCTAATTTATCTTTTTGAATATAAAAATCAGCAGTAGCATTAGTAACTGTTCCATTGGCTAATTCTCCAATTGGGCATTTGAATTTATTACTTGGCAACCGATACACATTTCCTTTATCATTTTGAATATACCAAATATCGTAAATGCCGTAAGGTGTGCTATACATAGGCATTTCATCAGTAGCATCATTATATCTGTAATTTATTTTTGCATGAATTAATAAGGATTCAATTTTCTTAACAGGCTTCACCCAATTATTTTTAAATGTGAAAACCACTTCATCACTTTTCCAATTTTTACCATCTTTATCTCTTGCTGAAATTTGTACCACATAACGCTCTTTATTTTTAAGTGGAATTAGGTCACCATGATTTACATCAACCGAAAAATTTTCATTGCTTTTAATCGTATCAATTGCCCATACCGATTTGCAATTTTTAATTTGTTTTCCATTTTTTAAATACTCATTAAAATCAACCACATTAAAATAAAATCGCCAACCTGCAGTTTGATGAAGCATATCATTTTCAACTTTGTTTAAATACTGTTTATCTTGTTTTGAAAGATTATCATACTTATTTGGATTTTTATATTTAGAACTGTTGAAATATTCATACTGCTCTTTTGTAAGCCAACTCACCAAAAAATTATTTTGGTTATCAAATACAATTGCTGAGTTATTATAGGGTACTGTAATTTTTAAAGTTTGCGAAACTGTATTGTTATTATTGTTGGGGGCTGGCGGTGGTGGCGGAACTGGTGGCGTTGGAACAATTTCTTTTGCTTTATAAATAAATGTACACACCTCACTTTCGCCATTGTTTTTAAATTTTATTTTATTATCTAAATCATAAGCTTTCACTCTCCAAGCATATTTTTTGCCGGGCTTCAAAGCTGGGTCAATAGCGGTGTACAAATAATTGATAGATGAAATTGTTTTTTCAAAAAAGGCTGGTGTAGTTTGCGAATTAATTGCATCATTCGCATTTTGTCTGCCTATTAATTCCACTATTTTCAGAAGATATCTTGTGCTTCGGCTAACACCAGGGTTATAAGTCCAACTGAACATTACATTTTGCGGCGTTGTTTGATTTACATCTGATTCACAACTTGGCGAAGTTGGCAAAGGTGGGTCAACATGTTGAATGGTAATGTTGTTTGAACAGTTTTCAATTCCTATTGGTTGCTTGGTATCATAATCAAATGCTTGAAAACAAATTTTATAATTTCCTTCAGGCACACCATTATTACGTACCACTTGAGCCACTGAAACACCTGTAATATCAACATAATTCCAATCCAAGAAATCTTTTATTTCACTGCCAGTTAATCGCTTTGGCAAGTTTGCAGTGAGCGTTAAATAGTTAGATGGATAATAATTATTTTTTGTTTTGATGCTAACACCATTATCGCCTGTGATGCTTCCTTTGAAATAAATTTTTTGTGTACTACCTGGCGTACCAATGGCTGTAACAATTATTGCAGTACGATTTTCGTAAATCAAATAATCAGTTAAATACGGTGAATACGGCGGCGTTGCTACTATTGTAACATTTACATTAGTGATTTGAGCCATTGCATTTTTTTGCAAAATCAAACTGCTCAAAAGCAAAACAAAAAATAAAATTCTTTTCATAAACTATTATTTAAAATCATTATTTCATTTAAAAAACCCTTTGATCATTTTTAATTGTTGTTCGACCCCTATGGGGTCGCATGTTTATAATGAATTAAATCACTATAAACATGCAACTCCAAAGGAGTTGAATACAGTGCCTTTTCAATTGCCACCCTTTTCCCTTATTTTAATTTTTAACATTGAATTCAAAATTTCTGTATTCTATTGCATCTATATTTCTATGTGGTTCAATACCATATTTTTAAAACATAAAATTATATTGAACCATAAAAGTGAACTCATTAAATGAATTTCCTGCTGCGCTATTTTTTGATTGATTATTCAACCAAATTAAACTTCCTCTGAAACTATGATGCTTTGAAACCATATAACTGCAATTGGCTGAAGCATTCAGCACCAAACCATTTGAAGTGCCATTAAAACTGCTGTTATTCAAAGCCAAACTCACATCAGTATTCATTTTATCTTTCATTAAAGTTTTTCCTGCACCAGCTGAAATTCCGTTTAATTGAATAGCGCCGCTTTCCGTTTTACTGTTGCTATAATTGATGCCAAAATTGTAATTCATTTTCTTTTCTATATTCATCATTGAATAAATGAAATTGGCGTAACTCATCGTCATATCGGTATAAGTGGAAGTAAATTTATTTCTATCATTCAACGCTTGATTGCCCATTGTTAAAATAAAATTATGCAATAAATTTCCTTTTGAAAAATTGTAATGTGGCGTAAGCGTAATTGAATTACTGATTTGATTAATCTTGGCTGTATCACTTAAACTTCTTGTACCAGCTCGTTGTGCTGTACCATAGTTTGACAAATTAAAATCAATTCCAAAATGTTGATTGGCTGTATAGTTGATAGCAGTTGAATAAATATTGCGTTGTGTAGTGGCTAATTTTTTATGAGCCACATTATCTTTTTGAATACCCATACTTCCATTAAAATTTAATTT
>JBEANU010000113.1:0-3537 GCA_041165265.1 Bacteroidota bacterium
TCATGATTGCGCCTACCAATGCCGCTACATTCAGCGATTCATTACGCATGGGTGTTGAAGTATTTCATAACTTGAAAAAAGTATTAAGCAAAAAAGGATATAGCACCAATGTAGGCGATGAAGGTGGTTTTGCACCCAACATTCAAAGCAATGAAGAAGCAATTGAAACTGTTTTACAAGCCATTGAAGCTGCTGGATATAAAGCAGGCGTTGATATTTCAATTGCAATGGATGCCGCTTGTAGTGAATTATACAACGAAGAAAAAGGAATGTATGTTTTCAAAAAATCAAGTGGTAAAACAATGAGCAGTGAAGAGATGGTGAACTATTGGGCTGATTGGTGCAACAAATATCCTATTGTATCCATTGAAGATGGAATTGCTGAAGATGATTGGGCTGGTTGGAAATTGATGACAGAAAAGTTAGGCGACAAAATTCAGTTGGTTGGTGATGATTTATTTGTAACCAATGTAACTCGTTTGAAACAAGGTATTGACAGCAATACTGCTAATTCAATTTTAGTAAAAGTAAATCAAATTGGTTCGTTAACTGAAACCATTAATGCCGTAGATATGGCTCACCGTGCAGGTTACACCAGTGTAATGAGTCATAGAAGTGGAGAAACTGAAGACAATACGATTGCTGATTTGGCGGTAGCATTAAATTGCGGACAAATTAAAACAGGCTCTGCAAGCCGCTCTGACCGTATTTCAAAATACAATCAGTTATTACGCATTGAACAAGAGCTAGGCAATAGCGCTGTTTTCAATGGTAGAAATATGAAGTGGGGAAAGAAATAATAGTTGCCAATAACTGGTTTTAAATTTTTTTAAAAAGCGACTTTTTCAATTTTGAAAAAGTCGCTTTTTTTTATTTTTTGCTACGATTTTGTTTTTAGTTTTGATGCGTATGAATCAATAAATTTATAATGAAAAAAAATACTGACATCAAATTATTTGAAGAAAAAAAAGTAAGAACACTTTGGAACGAAGAAAGTGAAAAGTGGTATTTATCCATTGTAGATGTAATTGCTGTTTTAACAGAAAGCCCAAATCCAAGAAATTATTGGAAAGTACTGAAACATAGATTACTAAAGGAAGGAAACGAGTCGGTTACAAATTGTAACCAACTGAAATTACAATCAGCGGACGGGAAATTTTATCTTACTGATGTTGCCGACACCGAACAGCTTTTCAGATTAATTCAATCTATTCCATCACCTAAAGCAGAGCCATTTAAGCTTTGGTTGGCGCAAGTAGCTGCTGAACGATTAGATGAAATGCAAGACCCCGAACTCACTATTGACAGGGGTTTGAAAGAATATTTGCAATTAGGATATTCAGAAAATTGGATTAACCAACGCTTAAAAAGTATTGAAATAAGAAAGGAATTAACTGATGAATGGAAAAAAAGAGGATTGAAAGATGGAGTACATTTTGCAACTTTAACCGATATTATTACTAAAGCTTGGAGCAATAAAACCACCAAACAATATAAAATATTGAAAGGGTTGAAAAAAGAAAATTTAAGAGATAATATGACCAACACCGAGTTGATTTTAAACATGCTTGCCGAAGCTTCTACTAAAGATATTTCGGAAGCAGTAAACCCAACAAATTTTGATGAAAGTAAAACCATAGCCAAGCAGGGAGGCAATGTTGCTAAAGTTGCGCTAAAAGAATTAGAGGCCCGAACAGGAAAAAAAGTAGTAACTCCATTAAATGCAAAAGCTGTTTTGCAATTGAATAAAACCACTGCCCAAAAGAAAAAATAATTCGTATTTTTTATTCGCTTTTGTTTTTAGTTTTGATGAAATAAAAATTACCCTCTTTCAATTTTATTGAATAATTTTGAACCATTAGATGAAATGAAATGCTAACTACACAACACTTGCAACAATTATTAACGCAGCACAAAGCACAGCTTTTACAAAAATATCCGCTTACTAAAATGGCAATTTTTGGTTCCTATGCTCGTGGCGAACAGCACATGAATAGTGATATTGACCTGCTTGTTGAATTTAATCAACCTATCGGAATCCGATTTATTGATTTGGCTACTGATTTAGAAAAAATTTTACAAAAGAAAGTTGATTTGGTTTGTAACAAAGATTTGCGTCCACAATTTTTAGCAACCATTCAGCCCGATTTACAATATGTATTGGTACATAAATCTTGAACAAAAAGCCTCGATAAAATTTTTGATTGAGGCTTTTTTGATTAAAACATATCTATTAAAAAATTCTATTTTTCAAAAATAATTTTTGTTTTTGATAATTTTAAACATAAGTTTGCAATATGGTCATCATTGCCAAGCGTAAATTGATTGAGTTTTATGAAAACGAGCCAAAAGCAAAAGACGCTTTGCTAAAATGGTATTTTGAAACACAGAATAGTGATTGGAAAAATTATCATGAAATAAAACAAACCTTCAATAGTGTTGATAGCATAGGTAATGACCGATATATTTTTGATATTGGTGGTAATAAATATAGAATCATAGCAATGGTGCATTTTAAAACCCGAACGTTGTATCTCAGATTTGTGGGCACACACAGCCAATATGATAAAATTAACTGTAAAACAATTTAGTACAATGAAAAAAGAAATTTCAAAAAAAGAATTTGAAGCAGCCGAAAAAAAAATGAATAATTTATTGGCTATTGCCACCCAAAAAGGTGGATTTGATTTTTTAACCTTGAAACAAAATACTGAATTAAAAAAACTCACCTCTGTTGTGAATGCTTATGAAAATGAGCATTATAAAATTCCGATGCCACAAACAGTACAAGGGTTAATTGAGTTGAAGATGTTTGAAAAGAAGTTGAAACAAAAAGAATTAGCCCAATTGCTTGAAATTACCGACACCAAACTTTCTGAAATTTTACACCATAAACGCAAGCCAAACCTACCTTTTTTAAAAGCCATGCACCAAAAATTAGGTATTGATGGCAACTTGCTTTTAAGGGCAGTTTGATTAGAGCTCTTTAGTAATTCATTTTTTTAGCTGACCTCACCTTGTATTCCTCTCCAACCTGTCCCGTATTTCAATCGGGAAAGGAAATGGTGAATTACGAAAGATTCTATTATTGCAAATTGGATTTAACATTGGCTGAGTTGATGATATAGATAGAACATCAAGAATGACAGATTGAATCATGTAGTTCCAAAGCGCCAACACAAAGACTTTGCTGCAACTTTGAAACAACAAATACAGCTTCACTTTTATTGTGTCACGAACCACGGCAGAAGTGAAGCAGCTACAAAATTACCCGAAACATTCAAAGACCAACATCAACAAATAAATTGGCATCGTATAAAAGGAATGAGAAACAGAATGGCACACGACTATCGTAATGTAAATATTTCCATCGTTTGGGAAACTATTGAAATGGATTTAGCCGAACTGAAAAAACAAGTGCTATTGATTTTATAATTTTCACATCATCAATTAACTTTTGTTTTATTCCCTTCTGTTTTTAGTTTTGATAAAATGAGTAGTTGCGTTGGTACACAACCCTTGAAAAAAAGTCTAAAT
>JBEANU010000114.1:0-7711 GCA_041165265.1 Bacteroidota bacterium
TCATCGCCTACATTGGTGCTATATCCTTTTTTGCTTAATACTTTTTTCAAGTTATGAAATACTTCAACACCCATGCGTAATGAATCGCTGAATGTAGCGGCATTGGTAGGCGCAATCATGAATTCTTGAAAATCAATTTTGTTATCAGCATGTGCACCACCATTTAATATATTCATTAAAGGCAATGGTAATGTATTGGCATTAGTACCGCCAACATATTTGTACAAAGGCAATCCTGAGGCTTGTGCTGCGGCTCTTGCAGTAGCCATTGAAACAGCCAAAATAGCATTAGCGCCTAATTTGGCTTTATTGTGGGTGCCATCTAATTCATTCATGATGGCATCAATTTTATTTTGATTAAAACTGCTCATGCCTTTTAAAGCTGGGGCAATTTTTTCGTTTACATTTTTTACAGCCGTTAAAACGCCTTTGCCTAAATACACTTTAGCGTCAGCATCACGAAGCTCAACAGCTTCATGTTTGCCTGTTGATGCACCACTCGGAACGGCAGCTCTGCCCATCATTCCGTTTTCTAACACTACATCAGCCTCTACAGTTGGGTTGCCTCGGCTATCAAGAATCTGACGGGCAATAATTGATTTGATTGTACTCATAATTATTTTAATAAATTTTCAATTTCTGTTTTTAATTTAGGAATATGATTTTTTACAATATTCCAGATATCTGCATCATCTACTGAATCATAGGCATGAGCAATTCGATTACGTAACGCAATTATTTGTTTAAAATTTTCAATTGTAGTTGAAGGTTGCAAACGAGCAACATTTTTTACTGCTTCGCCAATAATTTCCAATTCACGTTCTACTGCTCGTTTTGACGTATAGCTTTTCTTATATTGTTCGTAATTATCAATATTGGTAATATGAATAGCAATACCGTTAATGCAAGAAAGGATATCAAATAAAAACTTTTTTATTTCATCATTCATAAATAGCAACCTTGGTTTTTAATGTTGATGAAATAAAATATGGATTTTTAAGTGTTTGCTCAATTACTAAATCAACAGGATGTTTTAATAGTTGCTCTAATTCGTTTTGTAAGTTGGTAATATTTTCACTGTATCCATCAAAATATTCTTGTTGAAATGAAATTAAAAAATCAATATCACTTGTTGAATTAAATTGAGGCGTACAAACACTTCCAAACACACTTAGTTTTTTAACCTTATGGTTTTTGCAAACTGATGTTACTTCATCAATTTTATTCAATAGTATGGGTTGAATATGGGGGGTCAAATTAAACTATGCTTTAAATAATAATAAATTTAAATGAACAATTCTCGAAAAATCTTTGTCTGCTGAAAGCAAAGGTAAATCTAAATAAATTGCCGTTGCTGCAATGATGGCATCAGGCAACTTTATTTTTTTCTGCTGCCTAATTTTAACCACTTCTTTTTTAATATTTTCATTGATATCTATAACTACACATTCATTTAACAAACGCTTAATTACTTTTTGTTCGCTTGTTGTTATTCCTTTATGTCCCAACAATTCTAGTTCAGTAATAAATGAAATAAAAATATGTTGTTCAGAAATACTTTCGGCTATTGTATGATTGCCGTTAAGTAATAGTAATAAAATATTGGTATCAACAAATAAATTACTTCCACTCATTTCTCATCTCTTTTTGAATTTCAATTGCAGATTTTGAAAACTTAATTTTTCCTAAATACTTATTAGCGTTAAACTTTTTTTTGCTTTTTACTTTTGAAAGCAATTCTTGAAAAGCCGTAATTGAAGTATTCGATTTTAATATAGCTACCATATTGCAAAGATATTTTTTTTGAAATAAAATGAATTGAAGTTTTATAGATTAAAATTCCTATTTACAAATGTACAAAAATCAATCTTACTTATTTACACCTACAAATGGGTTGAAATTTTTTTCTTCGCCAATAGTTGTAATGCCACCATGACCGCTATATACCTTGGTTTCATCGGGTAGTGAAAATAATTGTGTACGAATACTTTGCACTAAGGTTGAAAAATCGCCACCGGGCAAATCAGTTCTGCCAATGCTTTGCTGAAACAAACAATCACCGCTGATTACAAACTTTTCTTTTTCAAAATAAAAACTCAAACTGCCCGGCGAATGCCCAGGAGTAAATAATATTTTTATTTTTTCATCACCAAATATTAAATCCGTATTTTCATTAATTAATGTATTGGGCTGTGGTGGTGTATCACAGGGTACACCATACTTTGTACTCACTGCTACTGCCGAATTTAAAACAGGCAATTCTCTTTCATGCAATAAAAATGGAACATCAGGAAATTGTTGTTTTAGATATTGCAAGCCAAACACATGGTCTAAATGTGCATGCGTATTTAATAAACTAATTGGTTTTAATTTTTTTTGGTTGATGTAATCTAACAATGCTTTTTTTTCTTCATCAAAATAGCAGCCAGCATCAATAATAATACACTCGTTGCTGGAGTTTGAAAGTACAAAAGTGTTTTCTTGAAAAGGATTGAATGAAAATGAATGAATTTGAATCATGCTGCAAAAATACTTTATACTTTTGTGCAACTCAAACAAAAAATCAGAATTGAAAAAAATTGATGTTTATATTATTAAGAAGTTTATTTCAACCTTCTTTTTTTCTATTATTTTGTTTTTGATAATTGCTGTAGTTATTGATTTGGTGGAACGCATTGATGATTTTTTAGAATGTAATGCATCTTTTTATATCATTATTACACAGTATTATTTGCCATTTATTCCTTGGATTGGCGCCCAACTATTTCCGTTGTTTGTGTTTTTATCGGTTTTGCTATTTACCTCAAAAATGGCTGGTGAATCTGAAATTATATCAATGCTTGGCAATAGCGTTAGTTATTACAGAATCATGCGCCCATACGTATTTACAGCAATATTTTTATCCATTATGTTGTATGGCGCAAATCATTATTTAGTGCCGTGGAGCAATGCTAAAAAATTAGCATTTGAAAACACTTATTTTCATGGAGGCCGAAAAGAATCAGCACAAAATTTACATCTACGATTATCAAAAAATGAATTTATTTTTTTAGAAAATTATAATCATGCTGAAAATGAGGGGTATAAGTTTGGGTATGAAAAATTTGAAGACAATAAATTGGTATATAAACTCACTGCCGATAAATTAGAATGGAATTATCAAAAGCGAAATTGGAATTTAGTAAATGTTACTATCAGAACATTTAAAGGAATGAATGAAACTTTTGAAAAAAAAGAAACAGAAAACAGGCAATTTAAAATATCTCCTACTGATTTTGAAAAAAAGCAAGAAGTAAAAGAGGCCATGAGTTCACCAGTATTATCAGCCTATATAAGGCAAGAAGAACAACGTGGTGCTGATAATTTAGAACCATTTTATGTGGAAAGATATGGTAGAACAGCCGCCGCCTATTCATTGCTAATTATGACATTGATAGCCTTTGCAGTTGCTAGCCGCAAAGCTCGTGGCGGCATTGGGGTGCATATGGCTTTTGGTTTATTATTAAGTGCATTGTATATTTTATTTATGCGAATGAGCACTACATTTGCCAATCAAGCTGGCTTAAATCCGTATTTGGGAGTGTGGCTACCTAATATTTTATTTACAGGCATTGCCATTTATTTAATTAAAAAAGCACAGAAGTAATATCAAAGTGAAGCATTTTTTTGTTCTAACATTTGGGTATTATGCCGATGTGGTAAATAGTTATTCGATTTTATTTGGATAATACAGTTACACTATCGGTATAAATTAGTGTTTTTGCTTAATTTTCTTCTTTTTTAAAGTTTCAGTTTGTACATTTGCGGCTCAAAAAAATAGCCAAATTCAGTGAATAAGTATATCAAAATATTTTTAATAGCCGCTTCATTATTCATTTTTAAAGGGTCAGTTATAGCTCAAGACCATAATGAAACGGTGGGAACACCCGATTCAACAGCTACTGTTCCCGAAGAACCACATTCAACTTCAGAAGAAGCTACATCTGAAAAATTTAATCCAGGCGATTTAATTTTAGGTCATATTGCTGATGCACATGAGTGGCACTTTTTTACTTTGGGTGAAAAACATATCACTTTGCCATTGCCTTGTATTTTAAAAGGGCCAAATGGATTAGAAATTTTTTCAAGCAGCAAATTTCATCATGAAGGGCAGCATGACGAATTTGAAAAAGACGGACAAAAAATTGAAGGATATAAATTAGAAAATGGTTATTTAATGAATCATCATGGTAAAATTTATCGCCCAGATGGTGCATCATTCTTCGATTTATCAATTACTAAAAACGTAGCATCAATGATGTTGAGTGTTTTGATTTTGATTATCATTTTTACACAAATAGCAAAAAAATATGCTTCCAACAAAAACAAAGCACCTAATGGTTTGCAAAATGCTTTAGAGCCATTTGTATTGTTTGTTCGTGATGATATTGCAAAAGCAGCATTGGGACATAAAGCAGCTAAGTTTACTCCATTTTTATTAACTGTATTCTTCTTTATTTGGGTTAATAATTTGATGGGATTAATACCGGGTTCGGCAAACGTAATGGGAAATATTGCTGTTACTTTAACTTTATCAGTTTTTACATTAATCATTGTAAATGTGAGTGGCAATAAAAATTATTGGAGCCATATTATTGCAATGCCTGGTGTGCCGGGTTTTGTATTACCAATTTTAACATTTGTTGAATTATTAGGTATCATTACTAAGCCATTTGCTTTAATGATTCGTTTGTTTGCTAATATTTCAGCTGGTCATATCATTATTTTAAGTATAGTAAGTTTGATATTTATTTTTGGTGAAATGAGTCCAACTGCTGGTTGGGGCTCAAGTTTATTAAGTGTAGGCTTTGGGTTATTTATGAATTGTATGGAGTTGTTGGTGGCTTTATTACAAGCTTATGTATTTACATTATTAACCAGTGTATTTATCAGCCAAGCGGTTGAAGAACCACACCACTAACAAAAAAAGTTATTAGGTAAAAGTTATTGAGTTAATTAGTAAATCAGCAACACTCAGTAATGTAATAACTACTAATAAAAAACATTGGATTTTTTTAATTAACATAAAAACAAAAACAAACATGTTGTCATTAGCTATTTTATTAGGACAAGTTGCTGCTTCAAATGCAATTGGTTATTTAGGAGCAGGTATCGGTGCAGGTTTAGCTGCCATTGGTGCAGGTATGGGTATTGGTAAAATTGGTGGTTCTGCTGTTGAGTCTATCGCTCGTCAACCAGAAGCTACTAACGATATTCGTGCTAACATGATCTTGGCTGCTGCGTTAATTGAGGGTGTTGCCCTTTTTGCAGTAGTAGCTTGTTTATTGGTTATTTTCAAATAATCAGCATTCAACAAAAAACAAAATGTGCTGTAACGGTTGGTTGCAGCACATTTATTCTTAAACAAAAAAGTTATTAGGTTAATAAGTTACTGAGTTATTAAGGATACAAAATGTCTTTCAACCTCAATAACTCAATAACTCAATAACTCAATAACTAAAGTAAAAAATGGAATTATTAAAACCAGAATTAGGACTTATTTTTTGGACAAGTATTTTGTTCATCTTGTTGTTATTTATATTAAAGAAATTTGCATGGGCACCCATTCTTGATATGTTGAAAGAACGTGAAGAAGGTATTGCTACTGCATTACAAAGTGCTGAAAAAGCTAAGGCTGAAATGGCTCAGTTAACTGCTGATAACCAACGCATTTTGAATGAAGCTAAAGAAGAAAAATCAAAAATATTAAAAGAAGCTCGTGATACTTATGATAAAATAGTAGGCGAAGCATCTGAAAAAGCTAAAGCTGAAGCTGCAAGATTATTAGCAGAAGCTAAACGTGATATTGATAATCAGAAGAATGCAGCGATGATTGAAATTAAAAACCAAATTGGTAATTTAGCAACTGAAGTGGCTGAAAAAATGATTCGTAAAGAATTGAAAAAAGATGGCGAACAAATGAGCTACATGAACCAATTGGTAAACGAAATTAAATTGAACTAAAAGTTATTGAGTTAATGTGTAATTAAGTTAATCGTAAACAACCTAATAACCAATAACCTAATAACCCAATAACGAAAATATGGGAAACATAAAATTAGCAGGCCGATATGCAAAATCATTAATTGATTTAGCGATTGAAAAAAATCAATTAGATGTTGTTTATAACGATGCCGTGTATTTTAATACAGTAGCACAAAACAGCGATTTTGCGATGATGATGCGCAGCCCAATTATTAAATCGGATAAAAAAAATGCTATTTTTCAAGCTATTTTTCAAAATAGTATTTCTGAAATAACGGCTTCATTTTTAAAAATTGTTATTCAAAAAGGTCGAGAAATCTTTTTGAAAGATATGATGCTTGAAGTTGAAAATCAGTACAATGCTATTAAAGGAATAAAAACTGTAAAGCTTACTACTGCCGTATCAGTAGATAGTACCACTACTGATAAAATTAAAAATTTGATTCAACAAACAGCAACACTTACTAATGTAAACTTAAAAACATCAGTAAATGAAAAATTAATTGGAGGGTTTGTTCTAGAGTTTGATGATAAATTGTTTGATGCATCAATTTTAAATGATTTGAAAGCAATTAAAAAGCAATTTTTAGAAAACGATTACATCAGTAAAATATAAATAAGTATTTTTTTAAATGCCCCGAAGAAAACCCTTCGGGGTTTTTAATTTATATAAACGGATTGATTTTTATTTAGTTAAGAGTAACTACTAAATTTGGACATTGCTATTGTAGCACATTAATTTTACCCAACTGCACCCCAAGCCCACCCACTACCCTAACAACTGACAAAACAGTAATAAATGTATATCTTGAAATATGAGATATTAAATACAATACCTTACATTTGTACTTTCAGATAATTTGATAAAAATTTATGAACAGAATCAAAGAAATTTTGGACGAAAGAGGCATAAAGCAGACTTGGCTTGCAGACCAACCCCAAAAATGATTTTATTAAAAAAAGCCACCCCACAAAAAAAAATGCCAACGCACATTGCACACATTTGCCTTTGCCTGCCAACGCACAAGCCAACCCAAAGGCAAAGTCAAAAGAGTGCAATCGCCAACGCTTTGTTTTTCTCTGTCAAAAGTCCATTCTCTTTTGTTACTTTGCAGCATAAATTTGATGTTTAACCCAATTAATAAAATACAGAAATGAATCAAGATTTGATGATAAGATTATTCCGTTCCATTGAAGGAGATAAGGAAGATGATGTTGTCAAGGTTGCATCTCTTATCATTGAGGACGAGAAAAAGAAAGGGCATGAGAAACTTGCGGACAAGTTGAAATTTATCTTAGACAAAAATGTTTCGGCAAGTCAAACTTTTAGAGGAGAATTAAGAAAGATTCTTCCAAACGGAATTTCTATTCCTACTGACAAGCGAAATAATTTTCCACTTGCAACTTCTATTGACCGAGACGAGTTGCGACATGAGATGGTTTTACCGTCCGAAACCGAAGAAAAAATCAGACGAATAGAAAAAGAGTTTGCAGCAAAAGAACGACTTGCACACCACGGATTACAATACAGACAAAAGGTTTTGATTTATGGTGCCCCAGGTTGCGGCAAAAGTATGAGCGCTGAAAGAATAGCATGGAATTTAGGTTTACCATTTCTGAAAGTCCGTTTTGATGTAATCATTTCTTCTTTCCTTGGAGAAACCGCAAATAATCTAACACGATTATT
>JBEANU010000115.1:0-17691 GCA_041165265.1 Bacteroidota bacterium
GCGAAATCGTGGTTTCTCTTGAAATGCTTGTTGGAATTGAATTACAAAGTATTAACAAAATTCGATTTCGCTAACACAAAGCCACCGCACAAAATCGATTCTTGATTTTCTAAATTTTTGTTTTGATGGCAATTTAGCACAAGATAACTTTTTGAGGGACGACTAATTACATATTGCCAATAGTTAGCGCAACAAATAATACACACCAAGGCTTGATGTATATGCCAAAGCGGTCATATAAATAATTTGTACGGCGGCCCATTTCCAGCTTCCACTTTCACGATATACCACTGCAACAGTGCTCATACATTGCATAGCAAAGGCATAAAATATTAATAATGAAAACACGGCGGCTATTGTAAATACTGGGTTGCCTGTTTCAGGATTTTTTGCACTCATCATTTTTTGTTTTAATGATTGGTTGCTATTATCGGTATTCCCTACACTATATAATGTACTCATTGTTCCTACAAAAACTTCACGAGCAGCAAATGAAGTAATAAGTGCAATTCCTATTTTCCAATCATAGCCTAATGGTTTTATGGCAGGTTCAATTATTTTTCCTAAATGCCCAGCATAGCTATTTTCTAATTTTTTTGATTCAAAATTACTTTCAATTAAGGCGGCATTTTCAGGATGATTTTTTAGTTCAATTGTTTTTTGGGCTGTTATATTTTTCATGGTTGTTGATGGCCCAAATGATGCTAAAAACCACAATACAATTGCAATTGCTAATATTATTTTGCCGGCATTTAAAGTAAATATTTTTGCCTTTTCCCACATCGTTATTAGTACATTGCTCCATCTGGGCATTCTATAAATGGGCAATTCCATAATAAAATAACTTCTCTCTTTTCTTTTCATTACAGCAGTTAATATTAAAGCTGTAAAAATGGCGGCAATAAAACCTAACATGTATAACATTAGCATGGCTAAGGCTTGCAGACCTATTATTCCGTAAAATGATTTTTGCGGAACCGCCATGCCCACCAATAAAACATATACAGGTAGCCTTGCTGAACAGCTCATTAATGGCGTTACTAAAATGGTAATTAATCTATCACGTTTGTTTTCAATGGTACGAGCACTCATAATAGCAGGCACAGCGCATGCCATACCACTCATTAATGGCACCACACTTCTTCCGTTCATACCTACCTTTCGCATTAGCTTATCCATCATAAAACTTACACGAGCCATATATCCGCTATCTTCTAATAAAGTTATCATGGCAAATAGCAACATAATTTGAGGAATAAAAATTACGATGCCACCAAGCCCAGCAATTATTCCATCGGTTAATAAACTGGTAAGTGTAGTATTTGGCAAATTGTTTTTCAAATATTCAATCACAGTTCGTACCCCTGCATCAATTAAATCCATAGGCACTTGCGCCACTGTAAATATTAATTGAAACATAAAATACATCAATACTATAAAAAATAAATAGCCCCATAATGGATGTGTAAGTACTTTATCAATAGGGCTTTCATGCCATTCTTCTTTTTCAGTTGCTGATTTTACACAATTGGTAATTATATTATTTATTTTTTCATAGCGCAGTAAAGTTTCTTCGCCTTGTAGTTTTGAAGAATTAAACTGATGTGTAAGCAACATTTTTTTTGTTTGCTCTTTGGCTTGCGCATCCAAACAATAAATATTTATATAGTGATGTGCTGTGAGCAATGCGGCATAATCACTTTTTATTTTTGTGGATTTTTTTATCTCCTCAACCACTGATGGTTGCAACGATGTAACATCCACAAAATAATTTTTACTTGGCAACTGTTGTTGCAAAATTTGTTTTTTAATTTCGTTTACGCCTTCACTTTTTCGTGCATTTATGGGTATTATTTTAACTCCTAATTGTTCAGTTAGTTTTTTAATTTGAATATACAAACCTTGTTCTTTAGCTACATCTAGCATATTCAAAGCTATAATTACCGGAATTTTCAAATCAATAATTTGCGAACAGAACAGTAAATTTCTTTTCAAATTTGATGCATCCGCCAATACAATTATTACATCAGGATACGATTCGTTTTCAGGATTTAACAAAACATCAAATGCTACATACTCATCCATTGAACGTGGATATAAACTATATGTACCAGGTAAATCAACTATTTCAGCAATTGTATTTTCATTAAGATGACAGTAGCCCGTTTTTTTATCAACGGTTACGCCAGGATAATTAGCCACTTTTTGGCGCATCCCTGTAAGGGCATTAAACAATGATGTTTTGCCACAATTAGGATTACCAACAAGTGCTATTTTTATTTTTTTTATCAAAATAAATTATCGAGCTAATGCAATGAATATAAATGGATACAACACTTGTAGTGTTTGATTGTTCTTTTTAAATTATTTAATCTGTTCAATCAATTTTTGATTAATCTGTTTTATTAAACTTGGGCCTTCATATACAAAACCTGTATAAATTTGAACCAATGATGCCCCCAAACTTAACTTTAATAAAGCATCATCGGCACTCATGATGCCACCACTTGCAATTACGGGCACTGTAACTTTTTTACAGATATATAATAATATTTCATTGGATTGATCAAACAACGGCTGACCGCTTAATCCGCCATTACCAATAGTTTCAAGCTCCTGTTTTGAATATGCTAATTTATTGCGGTTGATGGTTGTATTGCTCACAATTAATCCATCTAATTTTGTTTCGGTAATAATTTCAATGATATCATCTAATTGTTCATGTGTTAAATCGGGTGCTATTTTTAATATAATGGGTTTGCGTTTTCGTTTATTACTGTTTTCCTTTTGCAATCTATTTATTATTTTCATTAAAGGTTCTTTTTCTTGTAAAGCCCTTAATCCTGGTGTGTTTGGTGAACTTACATTCAAAACAAAATAATCAACATGTTCATATAATTCGTTAAATGAAAGCAAATAATCATCTACTGCATTTTCATTAGGGGTAAGTTTGTTTTTACCAATATTACCACCAATAACCATTGTAGTTTTTCGTTTTTTCAATCTATCGGCAATAGCTTTCATACCATCGTTATTAAATCCCATACGGTTTATAAGTGCTTTGTTTTTGGGCAATCTAAACAATCTTGGTTTTAAATTACCTTCTTGAGCTATAGGAGTTACGGTGCCTATTTCCAATGAGCCAAATCCTAAGCAACTTAATTCATCTATGGCAATTCCGTTTTTATCAAGGCCTGCGGCTAATCCTACGGGGTTAGGAAATATCAACCCAAATAATTCCTGACGAAGTTTTGGATGATTAATTTGATACTGTGACCGCAAAAAATTTTTTGCAAATGGTAGTTTGCAAAATAATTTTAATAAAAAAAACGTAAGATGATGCGCCGTTTCAGCAGGAAACAAAAATAATATTGGGCGTAAAAAAAGTTTATACATGCAATAAAATTAGTATGATTTAATGTAGTGCAAGATAACTGATTTTATAAAAAACTATGGCAATTGTATTTTAATTGATTCAATTAGTGATTCATTTTGTTTTCAATTTGCAAGATTACTGTTGTTGCATTTTTATACACCTGCTCCATACCGCCCTGAATAGCCGATGGTGCATACAATGCCATTTCACAATTATCTAAGGTTGCAATAAATTGTTGTGTAGTTTCCGTTGAAATATTTTTAGCGGCAAATACTTCCGCAATTTTTTCTTTGCTTAATTCAGCTGTTTTAATTTGCAATTTATTGTTTATGTAGCCATGCAAACTTCTCATTATTTCATCATAAAATCCTTTTTCATTTTTTTGTTTCATTAATTTTTCAGCGGCTTGTAATCGTTTACGAGCAAGGCGATTAGCTTGTTTAAAGCCTAGTGCCTTTTTATCAGCATGTAAAATTTTGTTTTGTTTTATATAAATTAAAATACCCAAAACTGATACAAACGGAAACAGAATTAAAAACCAAAAAAATCCTGAACCCAAAAAATTATCAGCCGATGATTGGCTAAATTTCACGGCATCGGTTTTTATAAATCTAATATCTTGATTCAATAATTTTAAATCTTCTTTTTTAACTCCGTTTGCATTTATGTTGTTCTGATTTTTACCTTGTTTAATGGTTACATTTATTTCAGTAGATGTTAGCGTTACATAATCATGTTTATCTAAATCAAAATAACTAAATGTTAAAGCTGGTATTTTATAATCGCCTGCAACCTTAGGTATAATCAAGTATTCATACGTTTTAGTGCCGCTAATTGGGTTAGCATCTTTTGCAATGTTTTCAGCAATTTTAGGGTCGTACAGTTCAAAATCGGGTGATAGTGTAACAGTTGGATTATCAAACAAATTCAAATTGCCAGTACCACTAATATTTACTTTATAGGTGATAGCATCATCAGTGGTAAGTGTAGTTTTATCAGCTGATGCATTCATTTTAAATCGGCCAACTGCTCCTGTAAATGATTCAGGTTTGTTGGTTGGCAATGGTTTTACTTGAATGGCAACTGCACCTGATTGAATATTTAAAGGCACGTTTTCAACTGGGCTAAAAAATGGGTCGTCAAAAAATGGGTCGTTAAAAAAATTATCTAATGGGTTATTGCTTTTCTTTTTTTTAGATTTTACCTGAGCAATTAATTTCATTTTAATGGGATCGATAGTTAGTGCCCCACTTTGCTGCGGAAACAAGGCAACTCGTTTCAATTCAGCTACATTATATATTACGCCGTTCACGTTCTCTTGAACAGGCGCACGTTCAGGCAAATCAAAATTTTGCGACCAAAAGCCTGTTAATGCTGGCAATTTATCAAACTGAGGATTGCCAATATTTACTCGAAAATATAATTTGTAACTAGCCGTAATTTGTTCGCCTTCATACACATTTGTTTTATCAACAAACACTTTTAAAAAAACTTCCTTGCTTAAATCAATTGATGAAGCGCCTTGCTGTTGCTGACTTCCACCACTTTGCTGATTTTGTTTTGGAAGTGTGCCTTTAACTTCCATCACCACTTCATTTGATTCAATACTGCCTTGTGCAGTGTTGGCGGTGGCAGCAGCAAAAGTGAATCGTCCTTCTTTTACGGCTTGTATCACATACGTGTACGACATCGATGATGACATTTTACCATTTATATACGTCATGTTGCTGCTGGTAAATGGCCCTTGTAAAAATGAAAATCCATTAAATGTTGGCGGTTTTATGCTGCGTACATCAGCATTTTCAATGGTATAAGTAATTTGAAATTGTTCGCCAACTGCCACCGGATTTTTTTGTGGTGCTGCCGTAAATTTTATTCCTGCTGCATTTGAAATTTGATGCAACAGTATAAATACAATAAAGAAAAAATATTTTTTAACGAATTTCATTTTTTGTTTCTACTACTTTTTTTGCCACAAAGACACCCAAAACACAAAGTTCTATTTTTTTATTTCCCACAGATAACGCATATTTCACTGATTTTTTTCGCTTGCGAAAACTATGTGTTTCTGTATTTCAAAACTTGTATTCTATGATTCCTATATTGCTATGTGGTACAATGTTTTTGTATTCAATTAGTACATTTTCAAATTATCACATCATCAAAATTTGCTCTACCAATCCTTATCACTGCTTTTGCTATGCGTTACTAAGGTGTTTTTCTTATCCGCATTTTTTTTGGTTTTTTGTTCGGCTTCCCGTAAACTTTTAAGCATACGTTCGGCTTGCTCTTTACTTATTTTTCCGGGCTTTGGTTGCTGGTTTTGCTTGTCTTTGTCGCCTTTTTTTCCATCACCATCTTTTCCCTGATTATCTTTTTTGTTCCCGTCTTTATTATTTTGCTGTTGCTTTTGCTTATCGTCGCCTTTATTTTTTTCTTGCTTTTTATCGCCTTGTTTTTTGTTATCGTCTTTCTTATCCTTATCGTTTTTTTTATCGTTTTTATCGTTGTTTTTTGGCGGATTGTTTTTTAACATGGCTTGTGCATACGCCAAATTATATTTGGTATCTTTATCATTAGGTTTTGCTTTTAAGGCATTTTTATAGCTCTCAATCGCTTTATCATACTGCCTTTGCTCCAAATAGCTATTTCCTAAATTATGCAATGCCTTTGCTTTATCATCCTTATTATTTAATAATGGCACAGCCTTTTCAAAATTATCGGCAGCTAATTTAAAACTATCCTTATCATAATTTGCCATGGCTTTATTATAATAGGCTTCCCCAAAATTTTTATTTATACCGATAGCTTTATTATTAAATGAATCGGCTAATTCATACTTTTTATGTTTGTAAAAATCAAGTGCTTCTCTTGCTGCTTTGCGCTCAGGTTTTGGGTTTAAAAATGTTGCTTGTGCATTACTGTGTAAACTACAAAAAATAAAAAACAAAACCGGTATCAGCTGTTTTAAATAACCCAACCATTTTGTTGGCTTTTCAAATACCAATAATTCAAGTATCAATAAAAATAAAGCCAATGCTAAAAAGTATTGAAAATAATCAACGTATTCAGCAAACAAATGTTCCTCCATTGTTTTTTGCTCCATAGTACTTATTTTGTTTACCAATGATTTTATTTCATCTTGTGAATTAGTAAGCTGAAAATATCTGCCTTTGCCAGCTGTAGCAATTTCCTTTAATGCCTCTTCATTTAATTTTGATAAAACAATACTTCCGTTTTCATCTTTTTTAAAATCGGTTTGTACGCCGCCTACATACACTGGTATTGGCGCTCCTTGATTTGAGCCAACTCCTACAGTAAATATTTGTACGCCTTCGTTGGCGGCTGATTGAGCGGCTTCAATAGCATCATCTTCATGATTTTCACCATCTGTAATAATAATTAAAGCTTTGTGTTTTTTATCTTTAGTTTGATATGATTCATTGGCTTGATCAATAGCTGCGCCTATTGCGGTGCCTTGCGAAGGCACCATATCACAAGTGGCATTGTTCAAATATAATGAAGCAGCGCTATAATCAACCGTTAGGGGCATTTGTAAATAACTTCGGCCAGCAAAAATGATGAGCCCAATTCTATCATTTTCTAAATTATCAATTAAATTTTTTACTGCCTGTTTTGCACGGGTTAATCTATTAGGTTTTACATCTTCGGCCATCATACTTTTGCTCACATCTAAAGCAATAAAAACATCAATGCCTTTGCGTTTTACTTTTTCTAAACGGCTACCCATTTGCGGATTTGCTAAGGCTATAATTAGGCTGGCTAACGCTAACCACATCAGCATAAATTTAGCTAGGCTTTTTAATGGTTTATATTGCGGCATCAGTTCTTTAATTAATGCGGCATCGCCTATTTTTTTTATACTTTTTGTTTTACTCCACCAATACCAAGCATACACCAATGCCAGTATTGGCAAGGCAATTAATAGGTTAAGATAATATGGGTGCTCGAATCGAAACATATTTTTATTTATGATTGATGATTGTTTAATTTATGATTGATGTATTTTAAATCATCATTCACAAATCATACATTTTAAGGAATTCTTCTATAAACTACCATTCGTAATAATAATTCAATTATTAATAAAACAATTGCGCATAATGCAAATGGTGCAAATTTTTCGGCATAATGTTTAAAGCTGGTTACATCAATTCTGGTTTTTTCAAGCTTATCAATTTTTTGATAAATGCTTTTCAAACTAGCATTGCCGGTAGCTCTAAAATATTCACCATCGGTTTCATTAGCAATTTTGCGTAATAAATTTTCATCAATTTTTGATTCAATATTTATGTTTTGCAAAC
Organism: Bacteroidota bacterium; assembly: GCA_041165265.1. GTDB lineage: Bacteria > Bacteroidota > Bacteroidia > Chitinophagales > CAIODY01 > CAIODY01. The sequence goes on from JBEANU010000115.1 coordinate 7,702, forward strand.
CAAATGGTGTTTGCACAGGGTATTGAACCATGCCGTGTGAGCCAGCGCCAATAGTATATACACGTATGCCATACGTTTTTGCTAACTCCATTCCAGTTTCAGGGTCAATCAATCCTGCATTGTTTTCACCATCAGTCATTAAAATTACAACTCGGCTTTTTGCTTTTGAATCTTTTAATCTATCAACTGCTGTTGCCAAGCCCATTCCTATTGCTGTGCCATCAGCCACCATATTGCTATGCAATTGTTTCAAAGCATTTTTTACAACAGCATGATCAGTTGTAATAGGGCATTGCGTAAAACTTTCACCACCAAAAATCACTAATCCAATTCTATCATTTTTTCTATCATCCACAAATTCAGCTGCTAATTTTTTTACCGCTTCCATTCGGTTGGGTGAAAAATCTAATGCTAACATACTGCTTGAAATATCCATGCTCATTACAATATCAATCCCTTCAGTTGTTTCTTCACGGCTTTCAGATGTGTTTTGTGGCCGAGCCAAGCCAATGATTATTACTACAAAAGTTGCGTTTCGTAAAACAAACGGCAACCAAATTGTTTTGATGCGCCATGAATTTGTAACCCACCTTTTTACGTTATTAATATTTGAAAAGGTAAATGCTGCATGTTCTTTTTTACGAACAAATAATTTCCATGCAATTGCCATTGGCACTAGCAATAGTAGCCAAAAAAATTGTGGGTGAAGAAATTGGTATTGAGAAAAAAGTTTCACTTTTTAGTTAATTGATTATTTGTTATTGAGTTATTTGGAAAAGCAATTTTGTATTTACTAATAACCATTAACTTAATAACGAATAACTTTTATAGTTTTTGTTCATTGTTTTTTACCACATAGTAACAGAAGAATCATAGATTTTCTTTTGTTTTTTATTTATAATAATTCATTAAAATGTTGATTCACTAATGTTTTCTGACCATCCTTAAAAATATTAAAGCAATTAAAATTGATTAATATTCCTTTAGGTATTTTTAATAATTTCATATACGTTAATAACTGCGCTTCATGAACAGGCAACATAGATTCAACAGCCTTAATCTCTACAACAATTGCATTTTCAATTAAAAAATCACATCGTAAATCTGTAATAGCAATAACCCCTTTATAATTTACAGGTACTGTTTTTTCTGATTCAAAATTTACTGCCCTTAATTTTAATTCTTCCTTCAAACATTTATGATATACGCTTTCTAATAAGCCCGGACCAAGCACTTTGTGTACTTCAATAGCTGCACCTATTATTTTATAGGTCATCTCGTCCAAGTATTTTCTTGTAATCATTTCCTATTGTTGCTTTTGTTTCTATGTGGTTAAATTTGTTTGCTGTACCGGTTTTGTTTGTTCTACAAATTTTCTGGCAGCCATTAATGCCGCTATATGTTCGTTCAATCCTGGTTTTGCTTTTGCAAATTTTACCATATCGGCTTCGCTTAATAATTCAAATAATTGCAAGCGGCTTGCGGCATCAATGGTGCTATATTTCAAGCGCTCCATTAATTCATCAGTAGTTGACTCTAATGCTGCAATGTTAAATTGATGTTCAATATATTCTCTAATAATATCGGTTAACCTTGTATAATATATTTTAAGTTTGGTTTCATCAGCCATTATATTTTCTTTCTCTAATTCATTTAACAACATCATTGCTTTTTGATAAGGCGTATAAATTATTTCAGGTTGTTGTGCTATTAATTTTGGTTTCTTTTTTCTGATAAAAAATAAATAATATAATGCAGCCGCTACTAATATTAATACCAACCCAATGATAATTAAATAAGGAAGATATTCACGAAATGTCATGGGTATATCCATAGGTTTTTTTATAGGCCGCATTGCCTTTAAAGTATCTACGGGTATGCCTTTTATTACAATTGATAGCGGCTGTGTAAATAGTGTATCAATTTTATTTTTGCCTTGAATTAAAAATTGAAACGGCGGAATTACATAATTACCACTATCAAAAATAGTGTAAACAAAAGTGCGGTTATAACCTTGTGTGGTGGTATCAATTTTTGAAATATTTACTACCTCAAATTTTGATGCAGTATCAAATTCGGCTTCAGGAAATATAGTGGTTAAATGATTGCTATTAATCAGCTTTAGATGTACTGATAGGTAATCACCAATTAAAAAATGAGTGGTATCAATACTTGCCTTTGCCTCAAATTTTTGAGCATATAAATTTTGTTTTTGAAAAACACTAAAAACAAAAAACAAGATGATATAAAAATATTTTTTTTTCATTAATTATCGCCCTCTAAAATAATTTCGAAGAAGTGGTACATAATTGTCATGTGTGGCTATTTGCAAAGCGCCAGCCCCATTTTTTTGAAACTGATTTTTAAATGTAATCATACTGTTTGAAAACGATTGCCGATATTGTTCTTTAGCTTTTTTGTTACTAAAATCAGCTAAAAATATTTTACCTGTTTCAGCATCATATACATTCATTAATCCATCAATTGGTATTTGTCGTTCAGCATCATCATAAATATTTAATCCTATTAAGTCGTGTTTTTTTGCGGTTACTTTTAGCGCATCTTCATATCCAGTACAAACAAAATCACTTAATAAAAAAGTAATGCATCGCTTTTTAACCATATTATTTAATGCTTTCATGGCTTTGCCAACATCTGTACCTTTGTGTTTTGGTTGAAATGCAATTAACTCACGAATCATTCGTAAAATATGCGATTTTCCTTTTTTGGGTGAAATAAATAATTCAACTTCACTACTAAATAAAAGTAAGCCTACCTTATCATTATTTTTTATAGCCGAAAAGGCAAGCACAGCGCAAATTTCAGCCATCAATTCATTTTTCATTTTTTGCTTTGTACCAAAATTACTACTGCCACTTACATCTACTAAAAGCATCATTGTCAATTCTCGTTCTTCTTCAAACACTTTTATAAATGGGTGTTTAAATCGAGCAGTTACATTCCAATCAATTGCCCTCACATCATCACCATATTGATATTCACGAACTTCGCTAAAACTCATACCCCTGCCTTTAAACGCACTGTGGTATTCACCTGCAAAGATGTGATTGCTCAAGCCTCGAGTTTTAATCTCAATTTGTCGAACACGTTTTAATATTTCGGATGTGGTTAACATTTGTTTTTTATGGCGGCTAACGGGCTATTCGCTACAATCTTTTGTTCGTTCCTCACAAAAGGATTTTCGCTGCTATCCCTGCCGCTTCTTTATCATTCTACTTGTAATATTCTATTTCACAACTTCCTGTGAATTTTGTTTTAGTTGTAGAAGGTTTTTTAATATCCTTCTGATTAAGTTTCTCAATTACTCGTTCTCCTCTTCTTTGAACCCAGTTATTTTGTTCATCATATTCATAATCAATTTTTTCCGTTTGTTTTTTATATGTATCTACTGATACATTTTTTACGATGTCTCCATTTCTGTTTTTAGAAATAATTTGCCGTGAATTATTTCTATGCTTTATTGTTGTGTCCTTTTTATTGTTAAAATATTCTCCATTTATAACCTTTCTAATTTGCCAATTCCTTTTGTATGAAAACATAGAATTAGTATAGTGTGGATTTGAATGATATAAAGTGTAGCCTGAAATTTCTTTTTCAAAAACAATTCTACTTTTCTTATCATAGCCACATCTTACAACCCTAATTGTTGTTGTGTCCATGAAACTTGAACCAATTACACTATCATAAATCTTGTTATTTAAATTGTCATATTGATAAAAATGAGTCCACATATATGTATGTATCCTATAGTCATGGGAGTACTCATGTGATATACGTTTTGCTTTTGTAATATTCCCTTGATTATTGAATTCTAAATTATAAATATCAATTGTCGCAGTATCTCTACCTCGATAATCAATTTCGGTAGAAATACTTGATGTTAGATTTCCAGCATTATCGAATTTGTATTCCGCAAAACCCTTTATTGAATCTTTTTCAAGAATTACTTCTCCGTATTTTCCGATTGATTTCTTTTGTATAAATTTTTCTGATTTAAAAACAAAGCCAAATTCATTAAACCAAAACTTATTTTTTTCAGAACGCCAATCATCTTTCCAATTCCATGATGCAGTTTTCACTTTCCCTTTCAAATTCATTTTATACCAATCTGAATTTTTATTTGCACTTACCTGCCCAGTATTTTTAAGAACATTACATGACCCAAATCCAATCAACACAATTATTATTACTGCAAACACTATTGCTGTTTTTATTTTTTCAGTAAAGCAATTTTCGTTTTGCATTTTTATTTTCTTTTTAAAAAATCCCCCTAACCCCCTTTGCAAGGGGGAATTGCGGCACGACTTTATTTTTAACTTTTTGTTCTAACAAAAATTATTCGTGCATTCGATAGTCGATTTTTTTTCGCTTGCGAAACTTTGTTCTCTTTGTATTTAATCTTGTATTCTATGTTTTTTATGTGCCTATGTGGTTAAATGTATTTGTATCAAAAGCACATTAACTAAGGCACCTCAACAGCATTTAAAATTTCATTGATAATATTTTCGGTTGTAATATTTTCGGCTTCGGCTTCGTATGTAAGTCCGATTCTATGGCGCATTACATCATAACATATTGCACGTACATCTTCAGGTATTACATAACCACGGCGCTTAATAAATGCATACGCTTTTGCTGCCATAGCCAAATTTATACTTGCCCGTGGTGAGCCACCATAGCTTATTAATGATTTTAATCTTGGTAGCTTATAATCTTCGGGCTTACGTGTTGCAAATACAATATCTAAAATATAGCGTTCTATTTTTTCATCCATATAAACCATTTTCACGGCATCACGTGCTGCCACAATTTGCTTTATATCTACCACTTCATTAATAATAATTTTTGTTGCTTGTAAATTCTGACGAATAATAATTTGCTCTTCTTCTTTGGTAGGATATGTAATTACCACCTTCATCATAAATCTATCCATTTGGGCTTCGGGTAATGGATACGTTCCCTCTTGTTCAATAGGATTTTGGGTGGCTAATACCAAAAATGGTTCCTCTAATTTAAATGTTGTTTCGCCAATAGTTACTTGTTTTTCTTGCATTGATTCTAACAATGCTGATTGCACTTTTGCAGGTGCTCTGTTTATTTCATCTGCCAATATAAAGTTGGCAAATACAGGTCCTTTTTTTATAGTGAATTTATTTTCGGCTTGATTATAAATCATTGTACCTACTAAATCGGCAGGTAATAAATCAGGCGTAAATTGTATTCGGCTGAACTTACCATTAATAGCAGTACTCAAAGTTTTGATGGCTAATGTTTTGGCTAACCCTGGCACCCCTTCTAATAAAATATGACCTTGCGAAAGTAAGCCAATCAACAATCTTTCAATCATATGTTTCTGACCAATAATGGTTTTTCCGGTTTCCATTATTATCAAATCTACAAATGCGCTTTCGGCTGCAATGCGTTCGTTAATAGCTTTAATATCTACACTTGCTAAGTTTTCCATTTTGATATTTAATAATTAAAAAATGAGTGGCAAAAATATACTCGATAAAAAACGAGATGAAATTTTAGGCTTTACAATTTGTGAAACAAGTGTAAATTAATTGATAAAAAAACTTAAATAATTGTTTCAGGTTATACCAATTCCAACTAGAAAACAGTTCGCCTCAAATAAATAATATTTTATTCAGTTTGCTATTGTGAACCTTTAGTTTTTAGGATAAAAAACTAATTTTTTATTTTGATGAAATGGGCAATATGCTAATGAAACCTCAATCCCTCCTTTATATTTTGAGCCTACTTTTAAATTTGAAATATTAATATCATAACTTAAACCTACTCTAAAATCTTTAGCCTGAACCCCAATAAGTACAATAGCTGCATCACTCAATCTATAATAAGCACCGCCAATAATCTCAATTGAATGTAATTTATAATTTAGGTTTGAACCTATCATGGTTTCACTAGCATAGCGATGTTGCGCCGTATAAATAGCTGGTGATACAATAATTTTATGGCTTATTTTATAAGGGGTTTGAATAGATAAAACAGTGGTAGATTTTAAAGTTGTACTTCCATTAAATATCATATTTTTTATTTTGGGCTGATTGATGTGCAATATTGATAACCCTGCAATAAATGAAAATCGTTTTGAAATTACCGAACTCCATGACGCACCAAAATTTGCATCAAAATAAGATACATTATCATTTACATCATTAACAGTTGGTGCTGTGAATGTGCCAGTATTTGGATTATACATATTAGCAAAAGTTAATTTTGATGCATCAATGGTAACATTAGTTAGCCCTGCTTGAAAGCCCACATGAATATAATGTTTGGGCGTATCATTTTTACTTAATGGATAATGTAATGCCACAGATGCCATAGTAGTTTTATGCGTTAATTTTGCACTTCCTACTCTATCATAAATTCCTAAAATACCAACTCCAAAATAATATTTTGTTGCTGTACAAAGGGGTGCATCAGCCGATATAACTCCTGTTTGAAAAGGGGTAGATACTGACGCCCATTGATTACGATAGTTTGCCGCTACTCGTATTTTTCCATCATAGTTGCCTGTATTAGCAGCATTCAGCAATAGTGGTGATGAATTAAATTGAGATAAATGCACATCTTGCGATTGTGCCATTTGGGATAAACATAAAACTGACATTAAAACTGCGGCTAATTTTTTCATGGTATTTGTTTACTTTTATTGCAAATTATTAACCCAATAAATTTAATTTATCAGGATTTTGTCTTCCATCAAACAATGCTAAAATTTCAATTCTGTTTTCGTACACATCATAATACAAAATGGTGATTTGATTGATAATACACTTTCTTAAGTGCAAATCGTAATCATTTACTTTTGTAAATGCAAAGGGGTGTTCTGAAATAAAATTTATTTTTTCATCTAATAACCTATCAAATTCCAACATTGTGTTTTCAGAAAAACGTTGTAGCAAATAATCCGTGATTTGAAAATAATTTTCAGTAGCACGAATTGAGAAAATTATTTCGTATGCCACTGTTTTCTGAGTTGATTAAATTCATTCATGGTTAAAAATTTTCCTGTTTTAATTTCTAATCGGGCTTGTGTAATGGCAGCAATTTCATCGGCGTTTAAATTTTGAAATTGATTTGATGCTCTCCGTTGAATTTGGTTTACAAATTCAAAAGTAGCGGCTGACTTTTGTTCATCCATTGCCTCAATCATTTCATGTAATTGTTTTTTTACTTCTATTGCGCTCATACAGTTTTCAATTTGTTTTTCAAAAATAAATAATATTTGATGAATAAAAAATCAACTTCATTTTTTTCTCACTTATTTCAATTCCCCCAACTCTCTCTATCCAAACTTCTATACTGAATAGCTTCAGCTAAATGTTCCACTTTTATTTCATCGCTTCCTGCTAAATCAGCAATGGTGCGGCTTACTTTCAATATTCTATCATAAGCTCGGGCTGATAAGCCTAATCGTTCCATAGCGGTTTTTAAAAGTGTTTGCCCTGCGGCATTTATCACACAAATTTCTTTTAGCATTTTGCTGCTCATTTGTGCATTGCAATGAATTTCAGCATTGGTTTTATATCGTTCCTCTTGTATCAATCGGGCTTTGATAACTCGTTCACGAACGGCTTCGCTTTTTTCAGAAATTCGCTCTGTAGTAAGTTCATTAAATGAAACTGGCGTAACCTCAACATGCAAATCAATTCTATCTAATAATGGCCCTGATATTCGGTTCAAATATTTTTGTACCGTGCCCGGCGGACAAACACATTCTTTTTCAGGATGATTAAAAAATCCACAAGGGCAGGGGTTCATAGCCGATACCAACATAAATGAGGCAGGATAATCCACTGAAAATTTTGCTCTTGAAATTGTAATTCTACGTTCCTCCATTGGCTGCCGCAAAACTTCTAAAACGGTACGTTTAAATTCTGGTAATTCATCTAAAAACAAAACACCATTATGTGCCAATGAAATTTCACCAGGTTGCGGATGATTGCCACCACCAACCAATGCTACATCACTCACAGTATGATGTGGCGAACGAAACGGACGAACAGAAATCAAAGAAGCGTTGGCTTGCATTTTACCAGCAACGCTATGAATCTTGGTTGTTTCAAGTGCTTCATGCAAATTCAATGGGGGCAAAATAGTAGGTAATCGTTTTGCTAACATGGTTTTACCTGCACCCGGCGGACCAATTAAAATGGCATTATGACCACCAGCTGCTGCAATCTCTAAAGCTCGTTTAATATTCTCTTGACCTTTTACATCTGCAAAATCAAAATCCAGATTTATTTGTTGTTCTAAAAATTCTTTTCGGGTATCAATTTCAATTTTTTCTAATTGAATATCACCATTAAAAAAATCAATTACTTCTTTTATATTCTCAACACCATATACATCCAAATTATTTACAATGGCGGCTTCACGGGCATTTTGTTTAGGTACAATTAATCCTTTAAACTTTTCTTGCCTAGCTTGAATGGCAATAGGCAATGCCCCTTTAATGGGCTGCAAGGTGCCATCTAAGGATAATTCGCCCATTAAAATATATTCATGAATTGCATCTGGTTTTACTTGTTCGCTAGCAGCCAACAAACCCATGGCAATGGTTAAATCATAAGCACTTCCTTCTTTTTTAATATCAGCAGGTGCCATATTAATAACTACTTTTCGCCTTGGCATTTTATAGTTTTGCATTTTCAAAGCGCTTTCAATACGGTGCATACTTTCTTTCACTGCACTATCAGGCAAGCCTACTAAAAAATAACCAACCCCTTCGGTTAAGTTCACTTCAACTGTAATAGTAATGGCACTTACTCCGTAAACAGCGCTACCAAAGGATTTTACAAGCATAAAATAAAATGATTTTTTTTATTTGAATGAAAAAAGTAAATATATGTAAAACAAAATGATTTCAAAAAAAAACTAAATTTGTTCAACAATAAAAATCATAATTTATGAATCCAACAATAAAAAACATTTTAGCGGTTGTAGTTGGGTTAGTAGTTGGCGGATTGCTCAACGAAAGCCCAATCATGCTGGGGCCACATATTATTCCACCACCACCTGGTGCAATTTTAACAACGCCTGAAGGCTTAAAAGCTGCCATGGCAATAATGGCACCCAAACATTTTTTGTTTCCGTTTTTAGCACATGCCTTGGGTACGTTGTTAGGGGCTATTATTGCTGCAAAATTAGCGGCATCAAAACAATTAATAATGGCAATGATTGTTGCCGGATGCTTTTTTATAGGCGGCGCCACAATGGTGGCAATGTTGCCTACAGCGCCCATTTGGTTTGATGCTTTAGATTTGATTGTAGCTTATTTTCCTATGGGTTATTCTGGATTTAAATTGATGGAGAAAAAATAAGTGTAATAAAACTTTTGCATGGATGCTTTAATCTTTAATTTGTAAAAACTACTTTTGTTTTATCATCTAACTCAAATAAAATCATGTCAGATATTATAGATACTTTTTTTGATAAATCAGCCACTAAAGCCGCCGATAAAGAGCATCGTCGTAAGTTGATGTTTAACATTGGCAAATACAATGATGCTGTTGTAAAAGGCAAATTGCAATACGAAAATTTAGAGTTAGCAAAACAACGAGCTAAAAACGTAAAGTGGAAAGCCATTGATAATTTGGATAAATATTTGGTTGAATTTGAAAGTAATTTTACTAAAAATGGTGGCACCGTTTTATGGGCTGAAACAGCTGATGATGCTATAAAAGAGATTTATAAAATCTGTAAAGATAGCGATGCCCGAATGGTAGTAAAAAGCAAAAGCATGGTTACTGAAGAGATTCATTTGAATGATGCTTTAAATAAAATTGGAGTTGAAAGTGTTGAAACCGATTTAGGTGAATACATTCAACAATTAGATGGCGAAGCGCCCTATCATATTGTAACACCTGCTATGCACAAAAGCAAAGAAGATGTGGCAAAAGTTTTTAATACACATTTAGGTACACCATTAGATTATAC
>JBEANU010000116.1:0-5464 GCA_041165265.1 Bacteroidota bacterium
TCACTATTGTCAGCTCGTCCGGTTATTTCAAAAGTGGTATTGCTAATAATTTTTCCTATATCATCAGTAGCTATAAAACTGCATGAATTAATATTGGCTAAATCAATAATATTCACACATCCACTTACTCCTATTTCACTACTTATTTGAAAAGGATCGTGCCTATCTCTAATAAAAATTTTAGCATGCGATGGCATTTTAAAAAGCCCCTGTTTAATTGCATAAAACTGACTTAATAATTCTGTCATGCCATATTCTGATGCAATTTCATTTTTTTGAAATGATTTTTGTAGATATTCATGAACTTGAAACTTCAACCACTCTTCTCTCCTACCCTTCATTCCACCTGTTTCAATCACAGTAGTATAATTTAATTTAGGTTGAAATTTTTCAGCAAAATCAAGTAGTGCATAGGTTACACCTATCAAAATAGTTTTTTGTTTTTTACTTTCTAATTCAATCAATTTGTTATTCAATTCATCATGATTATATAAGTAGAAACCATTTTCAGGATGTTTGCTTATTTGCATCATTTGTTCAACCATATACACTAACGAACTATTTTCTTTTTCAAGGTAAGATGGTAGCAAAGCCAAAAAACAATAATCTTCAATTTTGCCAAAATCATTTTTAAAACAATTCATCATGCTTTTTTTATAGATTCTTTTATCTATAACAAAATGATTACTTGGAACAATACCAGTAGTGCCGCTACTTTTAAAAACAATTTCAGGCGTTTTTTTAGATGCAACTACTGAATGTGTTTTAAAAAAACTGATAGGTAAAAATGGAATTTTTTCAACCGAATTTATTTGTTCCATATCAATTTTTAAATGCTGAATATAATTGCGATACACTTCGCAATTGGCATGCTGAAATCGAAAAATTTTTAATGCTTTTTCCTTAAATGAAATGGCATTTGTAAATACATCAATAGTTGAAAAATTTTGTTGCACAAAAAATATTTTTAATTACAATAATATGCTGATTACTTTAGCGTTTCAAATTATTATGAAATATAAATTAATTTTATTGCTGATTGCTCCAATTGCATTTGTATTACAAAAATGTCAGAAAGCGCCTGATTTTCCTATCATTCCAGCCATAGTATTCGAGTCATTTAATAAAACTAATATAGCAGTTGGTACTGATTCATTAATTTTAAAAATTAAATTTACTGATGGCGATGGTGATATTGGCTTTAATCAAAATGAATATACCGGTAACGATTCATCAGTATTAATCACCGATGTTAGAGTGGGTAAATTAGATTATACCCAAGTTTATAACCCACCGCACATTCCTGAAAAAGGTAGTTTTAAGCAAATCAGCGGAACAATGTCCATCAACTTAACTCGTATTTGTTCATGTCGCCCCGATCATTTAGATACTGATACTTTATTGTATCGTATTAAAATATTTGATAGGGCAAGGCACCAAAGCAATGTTATTACAACGCCTTATATCTACTTAAAATGTAATTAGCAGTATTGCTCAAAAGCACCCACTAAATTTTGTGCAATCATTTCTGCGCTTCTACCTTCAATATGATGGCGTTCAATAAAATGAACTAACTGACCATCTTTAAATAAAGCAATACAAGGTGATGATGGAGGGTAAGGTAAAGTATAAGTTCGAGCTTGCTTTACTGAATCAATATCAAAACCTGCAAATACGGTTGTTAAATTACTTGGTTTTTTAGAATGTTTAATTGCCATACGAACACCCGGACGAGCCGTGCCTGCTGAACAACCACACACTGAATTAAAAAACACTAAAGTAGTTCCTTCACGTTGCATTACTTCATCTACTTTTGATGGTGTTAACATTTCTTCAAAACCTACTGCTGTCATTTCAGCTTTCATTGGGTTTACTATCTCTGCTGGATACATATTGATTTTATTTTTTTAAAGGTGCTTAATACTGATGCACCAACGTTAATTTTAAATCAAAAGTAGGATATTTTATTAATATTTTTGATGATTGTGGCTCTGAAAAAATTATTAATATTTCAAAAAAATACCAGTATTAAAAAGTAGGACATGAAAATTTTAATTTCAATATTTAATGTAGATGAAATTACCTTATTGAATTTTCAAATTAATAAGAATTAATTCAATTTTGCAATGCTATGTTAATTTTAATAATTATTGAAATAAGGCTTTAATTTTACAACTATCTACATTTGCATTATGAAGAAAATTTATTTTATCATTTCGTTTCTCATCATCAGCCTAAAAGTGAATGCAGGTATGATTTTAATACCCATGGACGAAACTCAAAAAGACCATTTAAAGGCTTATGGTATTTGCTATTGGGTACTAAAACAAGGAGCTGAAGCTGATTGGTTATTGAATTACAGAGGTGGTAGTTTTGCGTTTCCTCAATCCGCATTAATTGAAAAAGAATGTGTAATACGTGGTGTTAGTTATCAAAATATCCCTTCGGCTCAATATCAAAATATCCTCACTGAAATTGCTAACCCTGAAGCCAACATGGATTTAATGAAATTGCAAAAAGCACCAAAAATTGCAGTGTATTCGCCAAAAAGTAAATTGCCTTGGGATGATGCTGTAACGCTGGCTTTAACTTATGCTGAAATTCCTTACGAAATAATTTATGATGATGAAATATTAGATGAAGTATTGCCCAAATATGATTGGCTACATTTACATCATGAAGATTTTACAGGGCAGTATGGTAAATTTTATGCTAATTTTCATTTGATGGATTGGTATAAAGATGACCAAAAAATAAATGAAGATTGTGCCCACCGACATGGCTTTGCAAAAGTTAGTCAGTTGAAATTAGCAGTGGCTAAAAAAATCCGTGATTTTGTTGCTGGTGGCGGTTTTCAGTTTGCCATGTGCAGTGCTACTGATAGTTATGATATTGCCTTATCAGCTGAAGGAACAGATATTTGTGAAAGCATGTTTGATGGTGATGGGTCAACGCCTAATAGCCAAGATAAATTAGATTTTGCCAAATGTTTTGCATTTGAAAATTTTAAATTAGAACGAAATCCTTTAGTGTATGAATACAGCGATATTGATGCAACTAATACCAGACAAATACCTGCCGATTTAGATTATTTTACCTTGTTTGATTTCAGTGCAAAGTATGACCCTGTTCCCACCATGTTATGTCAAAATCATACAAAAATTGTAAAAGGTTTTATGGGGCAAACAACAGCTTTCAGAAAAGCAGTTATTAAAAAAAATGTACTAATAATGGGAGAAAATAAACCTGCTAATGAAGCCAGATATATTCATGGTGAATTTGGTAAAGGCACTTGGAGTTGGTATGGTGGCCACGACCCTGAAGATTATGAACACCGTGTAGGCGACCCAAAAACTGATTTGGCATTGCATCCTAATTCGCCAGGCTACCGACTTATATTAAACAATGTATTGTTTCCAGCTGCAAAAAAGAAGAAGCAAAAAACCTAAATTAACTGCTCAGTAATTCAATCAAGCTAAATTTTGAATCAACAATAATTCCTTTCTCAGTTGCTTTTACTGAAGCACATTCGGTTGCATTATCATGCTCAAAAAATAAATTATAATTTTTTTCAACTGCTTCTTTTAAAAATAGTTCTTTCTCTTGCAAAGTTATTAATGGGCGCATATCGTAACCCATAATGTAAGGCAACGGAATATGTGCTGACGATGGCAATAAATCAGCCATATATACAATTGTTTTATTGTTCAACTCCAAAACTGGCAACATCATGGCTTCGGTATGACCATAAGCAAATTTAATTTTAAAGCCTTTATATAGTTCAACATCTTGTTCAATGGGAACAAATTTTAATAATCCACTTTCTTGAATCGGTAAAATATTTTCTTTTAAAAAACTAGCTTTTTCACGATTATTGGGCACTGTAGCCCATTTCCAATGCGCTTCATTACTCCAATAAATAGCATTCGGAAAAGCAGGAATCAGCTTCCCATTTTCATCTTTAATAATTGCACCACCGCAATGATCAAAATGTAAATGAGTTAAAAAAACATCAGTAATATCAGCTGGTGTAATATTTATTTTTTTTAGTTCATTTATCAATGTATGCTGATAAATGGGTTCATAAAAACTAAAAAATTTTGCATCTTGCTTATCACCTAATCCACAATCAATTAAAATTTTTCGATTGTCTGTTTCTACTAACATACAACGCAAAGCCCATGTGCAAAGGTTGTTTTCATCAGGAGGTACTAAATTTTTCCATAGTTTTTTGGGTACAACGCCAAACATTGCACCACCATCTAATTTAAAAGTGCCAGTTTCTATTGAGTGAATTTTCATGTGGTAAAATTAAAAAATGATTGCAATTTTTAATTTCAATTATCAACTCATATTTCACTAATTTCGCCGCTCAATTTTAACGAAGGTTATTCGTTAGTAAGTTATTAAGTTATTTGGTGTTTTGCCTTTTCCTTAATAACCCAATAATATAATAACTCAATAACTTTTCATGATAGTATGAGTAAAAATTATAAAGAATCAAAGCAACTCAACATCCCTGTAATCGAATCGGAAATTTTAAAATTCTGGCAAGATGAAAAAATATTTGAACGCAGCATCAGCAACCGTGAAGGTGCTGAATCATTTGTATTTTATGAAGGTCCGCCAAGTGCTAATGGCATGCCCGGCATTCATCACGTAATGGCTCGTACAATTAAAGATATTTTTTGCAGATACCAAACCATGAATGGAAAACAGGTGAACAGAAAAGCTGGTTGGGATACACATGGATTGCCAGTAGAATTGAGTGTGGAAAAGAGTTTGGGCATTACTAAAGAAGATATTGGTAAAGTTTTACCTGATGGCACAGTAAAAATTACGGTTGAAGAATACAACAAAAAATGCCGTGAAGAGGTGATGAAATATCAGGATAAATGGGAAGAAGTAACCCGAATGATGGGTTATTGGGTAGATATGACGCAGCCTTATATCACTTATGAAAACACATACATCGAATCGTTGTGGTGGATTCTGAAACAATTTTACAACAAAGGTTTTTTATACAAAGGTTTAACCATTCAGCCTTACAGTCCTGCTGCTGGTACGGGTTTGAGCAGCCATGAATTAAATCAACCAGGCTGTTATCGTGATGTGAAGGATACAACGGCGGTGGCGATGTTTCGCCTCACCCCAGCCCTCTCCAAAGTAGAGGGAGTAACCAACGCACTTGGCATTTATCCTCCCCCTTTGGGGGAGTTAGAGGGGGCTGTTTATTTTTTAGCATGGACAACTACGCCTTGGACATTGCCATCCAACACTGCATTAGCGGTGGGTGAAAAAATTGATTATGTTTTAGTGGAAACCATCAATCAATATTCACACGAAAAAATAAAAGTTGTTTTAGCAAAGCTATTAATCAGCAAACATTTTAAAACTGAAGCTGAAAATATTGATTTTGCAACTTATAAAGTAGGTGATAAAATTATTCCTTGGAAAATCGTTG
>JBEANU010000117.1:0-6438 GCA_041165265.1 Bacteroidota bacterium
CTGTGTTGGGAATGATGGCAATTTTCACCTACGGTTTTACAACAGCTGATGAAGCTTTTGCTGATGCTAATTGCAAATTAGTTACGCTATCCGATTATCATCATTTAATATCATTAGCGGCCCAAAAAAATTATATTCAAGCCAACCAAATTATACATTGCAGCAATGGCGAACATCACCTACCACTTGGATGGGTGTGTAGTAATAATCATAAAAAAAGGTTAGCATTTTGCTAACCTTTTTTTATGAACTATTTATTTTCTTCTGTTTGAATTTCAGTTGCGTTTACAGCCGCTTTTTCTTCTTTCAATTTTTTGGCAGCTTCAGCATCTTGTTTTTTCCTTTCATCAAATTCACGTAATTTCTGACGAACTTCTTTCATATCATTTTTAATATCAGCTAATCTTGTTTTTCGTTCCGTCATTTTATCCTCAGCCACTTTTATTTTATCTAAAATAGTTTGCCTAAACTCTTTAGTAGCAGCATTATCACGAACGGTGCCTAACCAATCTTGCATTTTTGAAATGTAGCCTTTATCATCTAAATCTTCTTGTTGCAAATGCTTCATTAACTTTTCCATTTTAAACAAGCGGTCATCTTGCCTATAAGCCCAATCTTTATCTTTTTGTTCCCGTTCTAATTTTCGACCAGCAAAAAATTTATCAGCCCGTTCATTTAATTCGTTATAGGCATCTTCCATCATTTTCCATAATTCCTGACGCTGACGGGGCAATAGTTTCAAGTTTTTATCTTTCACTTTATCTACTGCAATTTTCATTTTTTCCCGAGCTTCTTTAAACATTTCTGTTTTTTTCACTTCATCAATAGTAGCTAATAATTCAGGTTTTAATTTGTTGTAATTATCTTCAGCTACACGTTTTTCTTCACCAAAAGTTTCATCAATTTTTTTGTTTACTTCTTTAAAAGCTTTATCAATTAAATTCCATAATTCCTGCCTATGATTTGGTGTAAGGCGCATATCTTGCAATTGCTTTTGCATGGCTTTCAATTGCTCTTTGGTAGCTTTTAAATCAGTGGATGAGGCTACAAATTTTTCCACCTCTTCCACTTTTAAAGCCAACTCATCTTTATTCACATTACTTTCACTTTCCAATTGGAATTTCAATTCATCATATCGCTGACTTACAGATTCAAATAGTTCATTAAATCCATCTTGCAGCATCTGCCGATGCTCCCGTTTTATGCGCATTTCCCAGCTTTCACTTTGCAATTTTTTTAAAATTTCACGTGATGCTTGTACATCAGTTGTGATACGAATGGCATCACGTTCAGCCAACATTTTTTTTGTGATAATTTCAAAATTTGCGGCAGTTGTTTTTTCAAATTCCTCTTGTTCTTCGCCCCGTTTTTTATCCAACTCAGCATAACAGCTATGCACTAATTCAAAAATTTCATTTCGGTTTTCACGTTTCAAATCCTTATCACGTAAGGCAGTTTGAAGTTGCCCCAAAGCTTCTCTAATTTCTTTAAACTGTGTAGCTTCTTTTATTGACTCGGTAATTGCTATTGCTTTGGCTTTTAATTCATCATAATTGGCAGCACAATTTTTTTCAAATTCTGCTTTTTCACTTGCATTTTGTTTATCAATATTTGCATAACATTCTTGTAATTTTTCAAACAATTCTCTTTTCTTATCAGGCTCAACCAAAGTATCTTTTAAAGAATTTTGCAGCGATTGAATTTTTTGAATATACTTTTTGAAATCAGTTTTAATGGTTGGAATAATTTCCATTAAAGTATTTACCTCATCCCGATAATATTCAAAGTTGAATTGTGTATGTGGCAAAATAGTAGTAAATTCAATAGTTCCAAACGGACGAATTCTTCTGATACTTTTATTATTATCATCTCTATTATCCATTTCAAAAGCTTGGTAATTTACTTTACCTCGTTTTTTCAATGCTAATTTTACGGCTTCGCCTAATGAATTATTAATTTTTTCTTGAATCCATTCTTCTGCAAATCTATCTACTGTAACGGGCACAGTAGGCTTTGTAATTTCAGCAATTGTAATAAATTGCCCATCACGTAATGCTACTGCAAACGTAGGCACACCAGCCTTATTTTCAACGGCACCAATTATTTTTGGGCTTGATTGAGCATAATGTGAAATTAATAAATCTTTAAACGGTTGTTGTTGTTCTGGTCCTAATTCCTTAATCATATTATTTTTTTTGGAATGGCAAATTTAATGAGTTATACTCAAAAACAAGCATGTAAATGAAAATTTGAGGAAATAAGATACCAAGAATATTCCAGTATTAATTTTAATGATGATTGGGTGCAGAAAAATATTTTAACGGCTATCGTTTTATTGCTTTATCAATTTACTTTCGGTAATTCCTTTTTCTGAAATAATTTTTGCAATATAAATTCCTTGATTCAATTCAGAAATATCAATTGTAGTTTGATTGCTGGTAAATGATTTTTGAAGCATCAATCTACCTATTGCATCTATCAATATTAATTTCTTTTCTTCATTATAATTATATCCTTTTAATTTAATAGAAACGTTGTTGGTAGAAGGATTTGGAATAATTGATTGCGATAAATTTTGAAGTGAAACTAAATTTATTCCATCTGGTTTATTGTATAAAACCAAAGATGAATCTTGCGCAATATTAGCAGCAACAGTTGTTCCATCTAATTTTAAAATGGTAATATTATCCACTGAACAATTAAGTTGATGTTTTTTATTATAGGCTGCCATGGCATCCTCTCTACCAACTATATTACCTGTGGTTATATCAATAGTAACTGTAACTACATCACCAAAACCTGATTTGCTGATATGATTATTTCGTACTAAACCTACATCAACACGGGTAGCCGATTTAGATAATTTATAAATTTTAAAATGGTCGGTATTATTATTAAACAGCCACGATGCAGGTGTAGTAATGTTTATAGAGTTTGTATCAATAGCTGTTGGGTCAATATTAAATGAAAATGCAACGCCATAAATACTATCCATTGGCAATGCTGCTGTACCCAATCCAATATGAATAGTTGCAGTTGTGTTTTGATACAAGGTATCGGGTCCAATAGTAAGTGTCATTAAATCAGCACCACTTTTTTTACGCAAATGTGTGAAGCCATAATTTTGTAAAATAGCCGTAGTATCATTACCATCTATTATTCCATCGCCATTACAATCGGCATGTTTGGCATCAACGGTAAAGCCTGAAGCTGTTGTTCCAAAAGGTGTTGCAGGTTGGTCAATCCAAACTAATGAAGCATTATTTCTTACAGGCCCAGTTGTTCCGTTCAATAATCCGATAGGAAAAATATCTAAATTATCAGCTACTAAATCGCTGTTTGCATCACCTGGCCAAACACAATCAGTTGATAATTGAATTGTATCTGTTGCAGTTGATGTACAATTATTTTGATCAGTTACAATAATTGTGATGGTATCTTTTGTAATACTACCGTAACAAATGGTTTGATTGGTTGAATTATAAACGCCACCATGCAATGTGCTTGCAGCATAGGTGTATGGAGCTAAACCACCAGTTGTGATTTCATTTAATGCAATGCATGGTGTTGCATTTGTACACGATAATGAGCTTGGCGAAAATGAAACTATGGGCGATGGATGTACCATTAAATTTAAAGTAATAATTGAATCGCAAATAAATTGATTGATTAATGTATCATAATAAACGCCGCTAACAGTAAGGCTTTTGCCATTAAATACATAAGGTGTATTACTGCAAATAGTTTGATTAATGGTGGTATTTGAAATAGAATTAACTGTTAAATGCAGTGTGATAATAGAATCGCAGCCTACATAATTATTTAGTGTTTGAGTATATGTACCGCTTATATTTAGATTTTGATTATTGAAAAAATAAAATTGGTTGCCACAAATTGTTTGCGAAATTGAAGTGTTGCTAATGGGTAGCACAACTAAATTTAAAGTTAGAAATGTATCGCAACCTGTGATACTTTGCAATGTATCTAAATACGTGCCGCTTGTTGATAAAACATTTCCATTAAATAAATAAGGTACATTAAAGCATGTAGTATGATTAACAGAAAGATTTATGGAAGTGGCGGTTGCTAAATTTAAAGTAATAATCGAATCGCAACCAGTATAGCTAATCAATGTATCTAAGTAAACACCAGCATTAGTAAGGCTTTGGTTGTTAAATTGAAAACTAGTATTACCACAAATACTTTGATTAATTGTAGAAGATGAAGATGAATTTACAATCAAATTTAATTGGATGATTGAATCACATCCTAAATAATTAATAAGTGTATCAGCATAAATACCTGTGGCAGTTAAATTTTGATTATTAAAAAAATATGAATTACCACCACAAATACTATGATTAAAACTACTAAAAGTGATAGGTTGAGTTATGCTAAATTGCATTGAGTCAGTGCCCATACAACCAAATGCATCTGTTACTAAAAGTTTATACACTGTATTATTAGTAGGCGCTGCAATTGGGTGAGCAATGTTTGAATTGCTTAATCCAACTGATGGTAACCAATTGTAGCTGTATGCATTGCTACCATTGTATCCACCTATAGCTGTAGGAAAACCGCCTAAGGTAATTCCATTTCCGCCGCATCCATTATAATCGTTACCAGCGTTAGCAATTACAGGATTGTAAATAGTTAAGTATAAAATTAAAATCGAATCACCACAGTTTGCATGGTCTGGTAAGGTATCATAATAATAACCACTTGTAGTTAAAATATGGTTGTTGAAAGTATCTGTTGCGCCAGCACAAAATGTATGATATAACCATGTGTATGTAGTTGGAATGCTTACTGATAAAGTAATCAACGAATCACATCCTTTGTAATTAGTAAGTGTATCGTAGTAAGTACCAGGTAAAGTAAGTGTTTGATTCTTAAAAACAACACTTCCACCATGACATAAATTTTGACTTAAATTAGTGAAGCTAATATTGCTAATTAAATTTAATGTAATAGCCGAATCACATCCAACAGCATTTGTTAAATTTGATAAATATGTACCAGTATGATTATAGCCAACACCGCCTATTACAATACTGCCATTGCGAATAGTATCAAAAAGTGTTGTTGCCGAAGCAGCTAAAGCATTTATTTGAACACTATCTGTATTAATTGAACAACCATGTTGGTTAGTTACTTTAGTATAATATAATCCTGTATTTGCAGCTGATGATGAAAAATTATTTGTAGTAGCAGTTAAAATAGAAGACGAAGAACTTGCACCTACCCAATTCAATTCATAACTGTTATTTCCAACTATATAAATTTTAAAATCATCTGTACTACCTGTTGTATAATTCATACAAGGATCGGGCAAATAAGCACCACTAGCTGATGTTCTTACTCTTGCCAATGTAGCTCCAGGCAAGGCATTGTAAGGAATTGCAAAACTGGTATTAATATAAAATGTACTTGATGATGTATTAATTACTAATTCACTTGCATCAAATATTCCATTCTGATTAAAATCAATCCACATCATTAATGATGCACCATTGGGATATAAAAATGATGTATCGTATGTAGCATAAATTCCATATCCAACGTTAGTATTTAGCTTAGCAAATGAAACATTAGTAGCTGCATTATAATAAGGAGCAATAAGGTGTTGAACTACATTGCCCGAATTACCAAGTTGAAAATAATTTAATTTAAGTTTACCACCATTTGTAGCTACACAATTTGTGAATGGAATATTAGTGGTGGTATCAGTTTCGGTTACTGTAAAATTATCAGGATTACTGCCGCATACAAATGGACTTGAAACCGAAAGTTTTTGGGCATTTGGATAAGTACTGCTTACTGTTAAATTTAAAGTAATAATAGAATCGCATCCTAAATAATTGGTTAGCGAATCTTTATAAATTCCCGAGGCCGAAAGTTGCTGTGCTTTGAATAAATAGGTACTGCTTGCACAAATAAATACAGTTAGATTTATATTAGATGGCAACGCTGTTAAGTTTAAATAAATTACAGAATCGCACCCCTGAAAATTTACTAAAGTATCAGTATAAGTGCCCGATACAGTTAATAAATGATTGTTGAACGTGAAAGGATTAATATCACAAGTGGTATGATTAAAACCCGAGTAACTAGTTTGACAGAGCTGTGCTTTGGCAGCAATTAGCATCAAGCAAAACGAAATTAGTGTAATAATTTTTTTCATGACTATGATTATTTTGTTGATGCAAAAGTGAACTGTTTTGCGGCTGTTTACAAGTACAAAATATATCAACTATTTATACTATTATGTAATAAAATATCTATCTTTCTGCTGTACCATTATAATTTACAATTATAAAACTATTAATACCATGATGCAAAAATCAAAATTAATCATACTGCTTAAAACATTTTCGCCACAAGAAATACATCGTTTTCGGCTGTATCTGCAAAGCCCATATCACAACACAAACCCTT
>JBEANU010000118.1:0-3300 GCA_041165265.1 Bacteroidota bacterium
ATCATCATGTGCCAATGATGATTATACACCAAAACCTAAAAGCTATCCTCGAGTTCATTTTCCTGAAAAAAAAGGATTTACTATTTTGGAAGGCAACTACCCTTATACATTTGAATATCCAACTTATGCAAAGGTGTATAAAGATTCAAGTTTTTTTGGGCAACAACCTGAAAATCCATACTGGCTTACTATTTTTTTTCCTGCATTTAATGCTCGTGTTCATTTAAGTTACAAGCAAATTAATAATAATGAAAATACATTTTATAAATTATTAGAAGATACTTATCAGCTTACCTTTAAGCATTCAGTAAAAGCTGAAGCTATTGATAGAAGCCGTTTTCATTCATCCAATGGAGTTGCTGGCGAAATGTTTTTAGTACGTGGAAATGCAGCTAGTGCTAATCAGTTTTATGTAACTGATAGTACTAAAAATTTTGTACGAGGCTCATTATATTTTTATTGTGAGCCCAATGAAGATTCATTAATGCCAATTACCAAGTTTGTATTTAAAGATATTGAACATATTATTCAAACCTTTAAATGGAAAAAGTAGATGGGTTTATTTAGGCTACTACTTGCATTATCAGTGGCTTTAGGGCACTTGCATCACAATCAAAAAGTGATGATAGATGGTTTTGTGGCGGTTCAATGTTTTTTTATGCTATCGGGTTTTTTTATTTTTAAAACATATACCCACAAATACGCATCTTATCAATATCCAATTTCAAAATTTTACACCAATCGGTTTTTAAGAATAATGCCTTTGTATTGGCTATCGTTTATTGGGCTGATGATTTGGGCTGTGATACAACATCATTATTACCCCAATACACCTAACCGAGTGGCACCCTTTATTTATTTTTTTCCTAAATTAAATGTGTTTGAAAATGTACATTTTCTATTTTCAAATTTTGCTTTAATAGGGTTAGATTGGTTTCATTTTGTTGGATTTACTACACAGCACCATTATCAGTTTAGTTCACAAATAATTGGTGCGCAAGAGTTGATTATTTTAAAACCTGCATGGTCGCTTTCAATTGAGTTAATGTTTTATTTATTAACGCCATTTATTATAAAATTAACCAATCGGCAATTACTATTTTGTATCACTATTTTATTGTTGCTTCGGTTCAATGCCTATCAGCAAGGCTTTGAAAGTTTAAATTGGATATACATGTTTTTTCCATTTGAGTTAGCCATTTTTTTAATAGGAGGGTTGGCATTTAGGTTATCTGAAAAAAAATTAATTGTTACTCAAAAAATATTATCCATTGTTTTTTGTTCCATCCCTGCATCCGTTATTGTTATTAGTTTTTTTACTATTAATCATTACACTTGTTGGGCGTATTATTCATTTATTTTTGTAGGATTAATTTGTAGTAACGAAGCACCATTATGGCTTAAAAAAATTGATACCTATGGGGGTTCACTTAGTTACCCTATTTACATTTTTCATTTTATAATTGTGAACTTATTGAATACCATTTTTGATAATGAAAATTATTTACTTTTTATATTATTAGTAAGCCTAACAAGTGTTGCATTATATTTTATACAACAAAAATTAGATGTAATAAGAACAAGAATAATTCAACTTTTTTAATGCCTAATTTATAGGCATATTATTTCTGAGTAAAAGTTAATTCAAAATCTTCAGATATTGTGGTAGTTTGACTTTTATAGGTATCAGTAGTAGTTTGGCTACTGGTTAATACCATTTTTGAATTTCGTAATTCTTTCACATAAAAAGTTCCAAGATGATCAATAGTTACAATTAATTTTTTCTTGGAGCCATCCTCCCATTTCCATAACCCTGCATAACCATACTCATGCAAAGCATTATACGATGTTTCAGTATAATTGCCTAAATGATGCAATTGAAAAACAGATTGATTTTGAATTGAAATTTCAGATACAATATAATTTTTTGAAGTATCAACAGGCGCATTGGAAGATGTTTGTGAAATTGAAATTAGCTCTTCGTTTTTTGTAATTTTTGCCTCACTACACGAGCAAATTGATAACGTCATACGTTCGTATTTTGATTGAGTGATGGAATACTGAATATTGCCACCTACTGAAAAAGCATATAAGCTGTTGGTTTTATCACCGTTGTTGGTTGAAACTATTTTTGCTTCAGAAACTACCCCATTGGCATTAACAGCATTGATTGAAGTTTTGGTAAAACTTGAAAGTTGCCATTCGCCCTCAAATCGGGCATTTCGGCTTCTGAATGAAATTCGTGGATCATCTTTTCCTTTTTTACAGGCACTAAAAAGTAGTATTGTTGCAAAAAAAAGTACTAAGTGTAATAGGCTTGGTTTCATCATTTTTTTTAATAAAGATAATACGATGTTGTTGAAAAAAAAATTGTTCTAAAAAAATATTTCCCTTTGCCCTGCTGCATTACACAACAATTTGCACTATAGTTTGAAACAAAAAAAATAAACCCTGCGTAATACCTTAACATTCCACATTATTTATTGGCGCATTAACCCTCAACAACTTTTATCATGAAAAAAATTGTACTTCTCATGGCGTTATTAGTAACGTCAAGTCAATCATTGTTTGCTGAAAAATTCATTTGTAAATATTCTGCTAACAAATTTAGTTCGTTTTTAATTGATAAATCAAAAACCAAATTTGTTGCCACACACAATGGCAAAATGAACATCACTAAATACAATGATAGGTTTTATGTTGAAATAGATTTGCCATCGGGCGGCATAGCTGGCACATTTCACATTATTGATAAAAAATATGATAAAGATGGAAGTTTGTTTACCTGCAAATCAGATGATGGAATGGAGGTACATATAAATATTTTAAAAAAAAGAACGCTTGTTTCGTTGCAAACGGAACAATTTGTTTTTAGTGCTTTTGCCCAACAATCATTTCCTAAAAAATAATCAATTATAAACTATCAACCATTTTATGCAACAAATCATTATCTGCCTTTGCTTTATTTTACCTGCTTGCAGTTGCTTATCATCCACCCAACAAATACCTGCTGAACCTGCTCAGCTAAGCCCACAAATTATTGACTCCATAGCCGATAATTACATTCAAGCATTAAGCACTAAAACTGTAAAATTTGTACACCAAATCGCATGTGATAGTACCGAAAAAAATGTGTATGATTTTTCTGAAAATAACATTTACAACTACCTTATTCCATCATTTATTGACAATGCACAAATGAAAATTGCTGGCGATATAAATGGTGATAAAAAAACGGATTACATCATTCAATATGCTTGTAACAATTGTTGGGGTGGTGCTGGTGCTCAAAACTATTTA
>JBEANU010000119.1:0-3489 GCA_041165265.1 Bacteroidota bacterium
GAAAAAATAAAAGTTGTTTTAGCAAAGCTATTAATCAGCAAACATTTTAAAACTGAAGCTGAAAATATTGATTTTGCAACTTATAAAGTAGGTGATAAAATTATTCCTTGGAAAATCGTTGCTGAATTCAAAGGAAAAGATTTAGAAGGCATCCGTTACGAACAATTATTGCCTTGCGAAGCCAACACCAAAGAAAATTTAGAAGGTCCGAAAGATGCTTGGATAGTAATTTGTGGTGATTTTGTTACAACCGAAGATGGAACGGGTATCGTTCACATTGCGCCAAGTTTTGGTGCTGATGATTTTCGTGTTGCAAAGCAAAATGGCATTGGCGCTTTAACGATGGTTGATAAACGTGGTAAGTTTTTAGCAGGCGTAAAAGATGATGTTTATCTTTTCGGTGAAGAATATATTAAGGAAGCTTATTTAACTGAAGACGAAAAGAAAACTGAATTTGCGAAGCAGAAACAAATATTAGAAACTGCTGGAAAAGTAAAAGAATTGAAAAGCTATTTGAGTGTGGATACCAGAATAGTTTTGAAATTGCAAGAAGAAGGAAAATTATTCAAAAAAGAAAACTACGAACACAGCTATCCACATTGTTGGCGCACTGATAAACCAGTGATTTATTATCCATTAGATAGTTGGTTTATTGCCGTAACCAAAGTGAAAGAGAAAATGGTGGCAATGAATAAAACTATTAATTGGAAGCCTGAAGCTACTGGTACAGGGCGTTTTGGCAATTGGTTAGAAAATGCGAATGATTGGAATTTGAGCCGAAGCAGATTTTGGGGAACACCTTTGCCAATTTGGAGAACTGAAGACGGAACAGAAGAAATTGTAATTGGCTCGATTGAAGAATTGAGAACAGAATTTGAAAAAGCAAAACAACAAGGTTATAATGCTGATTTCGGAATATCAGACGCTGAGTTAGATTTACATAAACCATTTGTAGATAAAATCACATTGGTTTCCCCATCAGGTAAACCAATGAAACGTGAAAGCGATTTGATTGACGTTTGGTTTGATAGTGGCGCAATGCCGCTTGCACAATGGCATTTTCCATTTGATAACAATTCAACTTTTAGCAAAAATTATCCTGCTGATTTTATTGCCGAAGGCGTTGACCAAACTCGTGGTTGGTTTTATACGTTGCATGCAATAGCTGTGATGTTGCATGAAATTGACCCTGAAAAATTCCCAGGTGTTGCTTATAAAAATGTAATCAGCAATGGTTTGGTTTTGGATAAAAATGGGGAGAAAATGAGCAAACGCTTAGGCAATGCTGTTGACCCGTTTGAAGCGATTCCGAAATTTGGTGCCGATGCCATTCGTTGGTACATGGTTGAAAATGCTAACCCTTGGGATAATCTGAAATTTGATTTTGCAGGCGTTGATGAAACAAGAAGAAAATTTTTCGGAACATTATATAATACTTATGGTTTCTTTGCCTTGTACGCCAATGTAGATAGCTTTAATTATAAGGAAGCTGAAGTGCCATTAACCGACAGACCTGAAATTGACCGTTGGATAATTTCATTATTGAACACTTTAATCAAAGAAGTGAAAACTGCTTATGACGAATATGAGCCAACTAAAGCTGCCCGTGCCATTCAAGAATTTTTAGATGAACATTTAAGTAATTGGTATGTTCGGTTGTGCCGTCGTCGTTTTTGGAAAGGCGAATACGAGCAAGATAAAATTGCCGCTTATCAAACCTTGTACACTTGTTTGGAAACTTTGAGTCAGTTGATGAGCCCAGTTGCGCCATTTTTTGCAGAATGGTTGTTTAAAAATTTGAATGATACCACTTCAAAATTAAATGCATCCTCAGTTCATTTAACTGATTTCCCTACTATAAATGAATCTGCAATTGATAAAGCTTTAGAAGAGCGGATGCAAATGGCGCAGGATATTTCATCATTGGTTTTATCATTAAGAAAAAAAGTGAATATTAAAGTTCGTCAGCCTTTACAAAAAATTATTGTTCCTGTTTTGAATGATGATTTCAAGCATCAATTAAACAAAATACAAGATTTAATTTTGAGTGAAGTGAATGTGAAAGAATTGGAAATGATTACCGAAACCGAAGGCATCATCAAAAAGAAAATCAAAGCCAATTTTAAAACGCTTGGTGCAAAGTTGGGAAAACAAATGAAAGAAGGTGCAGCGCTAATTGCAAATTTCACCCAACATCAAATTTCGGAATTGGAAAAGAATGGTTCATTTGAATTGCAAATTGCAGATTCAAAATTTAAAATTGAACAGGCTGACGTTGAAATTACGGCTGAAGATATACCCGGTTGGCAAGTAGCAAACAATGGTCAATTAACGGTTGCATTAGATATTAACATCACACAAAAACTTGAAAATGAAGGAATTGCTCGTGAATTGGTAAACCAAATTCAGAAGATAAGAAAAGATAAAAATTATAAAATCACTGATCGAATTAAAGTTTTATTAGAACAAAATACTTTAATAAAAAACGCAATAGATGAATATAAAGATTATATTTGCGGCGAAATTTTGGCGGAAAATATTGATTTTAATTCTACTTTTAATTCAGAGGAATGTATTGAAATCAACAATTTAACCTTAAAAATTATTGTTCACCATTTAAATTAAATAGTGATGGCTAAAAAACCAGCACCGAAGAAAAAAGCACCAGCAGTTAAGGCTAAAACAGCTCCTAAAAAAGCAGTTAAACCGGCCACTAAATCAAAACCTGTTGCGAAAGCTAAAGTATTAGTGAAGGCAAAACCAACTGCTAAAAAAGCGGTTATAAAACCTGTTGCTAAAAAAGTTATTGCAAAAAAAACATCCCCAAAAGCAAAACCTGTGTCCAAAAAAATTGCAGTTAAGCCAGTAGCTAAAAAAATAGTTCAAAAACCTATTGCTAAAAAAGTGGTATCTACAAAAAAAGTAGAACCTAAAAAAATAGTAAAACCTACTCCTAAAAAAGTGGCGGTAGCTAAACCTGAAAAGGCAGAAAAACCAAAAGCACTTTTATCAAAAAAAGATGCCAAACTCAATAAACAAAAAGAAGCTTTATTATTAAAAAAACAAAATGAAGCACCTATCCCTGAACTAAAATTACCGATTATGCGTAAAGTTGGCCCTCAGCCATTAAAACGCTCAACCGTTGATTTATCACGAACTAGATATCCTGATTCAGAATTAGAAGAGTTTAGAGTTTTGATTACAGATAAAATGACAAAATCTAAAGAAGAATTACACTATATTCAAGAACAAATTACAAAATCATCTGAAAATTCAACTGCTGATACTGAAAATAGATTTGGTGGAATGGAGGATGGCGCAGGAACATTGGAACGGGAATATTTAAATCAAATGGCTACAAGATTAGGAACTTTCATCAGTCATATGGAGAAAGCTTTAATGCGTATTGATAATAAAACTTATGGCATTTGTAGAGTTACAGGAAAATTAATTTCAAAAGATAGATTACGTGCTGTTCCTCATGCTACT
>JBEANU010000120.1:0-6308 GCA_041165265.1 Bacteroidota bacterium
AAACAAAAGAAAATCAAGCCTCCAAAACAATAATTTGAAAATGCTACGAATCAATTTTTTTTGCAGCGAAATCGTGGTTTCTCTTGAAATGCCTATTGGATTTGAATTACAAGGAACTAACAAAATTCGATTTCGCTAACACAAAGCCAACGCACAAAATCGATTCTTGATTTTCTAAATTTTTGTTTTGATGGCAATTTGGTGCCAAATAACTTTTTGAGGGACGACTAATTAATTGGCTGCCGTTTTACGAGTTATCTGCAAATCAGTTACAACAAAATCAATTTTGGTATAAGGATGTTGGAATAAATTATTAATTAAATCTTGCGAATAAATTTGATGACCAAAATAATAAAATTAAAACCATTCTGCATTTCAATTAAACAACAATTGCAATTGTACATTCCTAAATACTAAACCACTTATTTCTCCACCCAATCACCATTATCTTTTATTAACTGAATTAATTCATCCACCGCTACATCGCTACTCAAGCCTTTTTTCACTACTTCTTTGCTTTTGTATAAAGTGATTTTTCCGGGGCCGCTGCCCACATAACCATAATCAGCATCAGCCATTTCGCCAGGGCCATTTACAATGCAACCCATGATGGCAATTTTTACCCCTTTTAAATGATTGGTAACGGCTCTGATTTTTGCAGTAGTTTCTTGCAAGTCAAATAATGTTCTGCCGCAACTTGGGCAACTAATATATTCTGTTTTTGAAATACGAGTTCGGGTTGCTTGTAATATTGAAAATGAAGTGTTGTTTAAAAATTGATGGTTGTTTTTTACAGGTAAATAAGTTCTGCCACTCACTTTTAAATCTTGCATTTTTGATGGGTCGTTCATCAACCAAATACCATCGCCCATGCCATCTAAAAATAATGCGCCGCTGTTTTTTGCAAAACCAATTAATTGCTCATCCACAGTGCTGTGGTGGCTTTCAACGCATAAAATAATTGGCGCCCCCTCTAACTCCCCCAAAGGGGGAGAACCGCCACCCAAAATGCTTTGTACATTTTCTTCTCCTCCCATTTGGGAAGGTTGGGAGGGGCTTTGAGTGAGCTTAAAAACAAAATCTCGAACACAAGGCATCACATGTTCATTATCACTCCACAAACAAAGCACAGCGTTGTTTTCAAGTTTGGCGAACTTTAAAAGTTCGCCAAATTTTTCTGCTGAAATAGAATTTGTATTTACCGAAATCATTGCAAATTGCAAATTGCTAATTGCTAATTGTTCATTGCAATCTGCAATTTGCAATAATGGAATATACTTCGTTTTATCATCCACCAATTTCCAAGTTTCATAATCGCAAATTACTTTTAAAGTGCCTGGTAATGCAAACGGAATTATTTTTTTTGCGGTATAAATATAATCTGCGGCGGCATCGCCAATTGTCCATTTATCAGTAAGCGAATTATAAGTGTAACCAATGCTTTGCAAATCTTCATGATGGATAGTGTTGTTCATCATAAAATCTGCAACAACTACTGGCACATGCTTTCCGCCAATGTTTGAAAGCTCCGTTGATTTTCTTCTTTTGTATTCAATTGGATTAACTGACCTCACCCCCAACCCCTCTCCTTCAGAGAGGGGAGTAACAGCCCCACTACCGTTGGCTTTAAAGTCCTTCTCAGAAGGAGAAGGATTTAGGATGAGGTTGTTGTATTTTCCAACAATATCCTTACAAACAGGCACTTCAAATTCAGGGTCTTCGGTGAGTGATACACGAATGGTATCGCCAATGCCATCTTCTAATAAAGTTCCTATGCCAATAGCTGATTTTATTCTTCCATCTTCCCCATCACCAGCTTCGGTTACGCCCAAATGCAAAGGATAGCATTCATTAAATTCACTTTGCATTTTATCCACCAACATTCTGTATGCTTGCACCATCACTTGCGGATTGCTGCTCTTCATTGATAGCACAATATTGTGATACGATTCATGGCGGCAAATGCGTAAAAATTCCAAAGCACTTTCCACCATGCCCATTGGTGTATCGCCATATCTGCTCATAATTCTATCACTCAACGAACCATGATTGGTGCCTATTCGCATGGCTGTGCCATGTTCTTTACAAATTTTTACAAGCGGTGTAAATCGCTCTCTTATTCTATCAATTTCTTCCGCATATTCAGCATCGGTATATTCAATTTGTTCAAATTTTTTCTTGTCCACATAATTACCCGGATTCACTCTTACCTTTTCAATGATTCTTGCAGCCACTTCAGCAGCGTTGGGTGTGAAATGAATATCGGCTACCAAAGGTGTTGTAAAGCCTTGTTTGCGCAATTCATTTTTGATGTTCAGCAAATTATTTGCTTCGTTAATACTTGGTGCAGTGATACGAACCAACTCAGCACCGGCTTCAATACAACGAATGGTTTGAGCCACAGTGGCGGCTGTATCCATGGTATCAGTTGTGGTCATGGTTTGAATTTTAATTGGCGAACCATTGCCAATTATCAAACCACCAACATTCACTTCACGAGTGATTAAACGAGAATAATTTTTAGGGAAGAAATTCATGATGCGAAAATAACGATAGAAAAGATTAATTTATTGGAATACAACTTCCTTTTATCAAATCTATAGCTAATATTTCTATTTTTGCAATATGGAACAAAAAACTACACCTATCAGTGCTATTGGCGAATTTGGATTAATTCATCAAGTAACCAATCAATTTGAAATCAAAAACAAAAATATTGTAAAAGGCATTGGTGATGATTGCGCCGTAATTGATAATGGAACCGATAAATATACCTTAATTAGTACAGATATTTTGGCGGAAGGAATTCATTTTGATTTGGTATATAGTCCATTAAAACATTTAGGCTATAAAGCAGTAGCAGTAAATGTGAGTGATATATGTGCCATGAACGGAAAGGCTGAATACATAACAGTTTCAATGGCACTAAGCAGTAAATATACGGTTGAAGCAATTGAAGAATTGTATTCAGGAATTCAGTTGGCTTGTGAAAAATACGGGGTTGAATTAGTAGGTGGCGATACTACAAGTTCATTAAAAGGAATGTTTTTAAGTATTACCGTAGTAGGTAGTGTTGAAAAAAATAAAATAGCTTACCGTGGTGGCGCCAAGCCTAAAGAATTGATTTGCTGTAGTGGTGATTTAGGCGCTGCTTTTATGGGTTTGCAATTGCTTGAACGTGAAAAACAAGTATTTATGGCTCATCCTGGCGTATCGCCTGATTTAGAAAATCAAAAATATTTATTAGGCCGTGAGTTAAAAGCCGAAGCCCGAGTTGATGTGATTGAAATATTAGCCAAACATCAAATTGTGCCTACATCAATGATTGATGTTTCAGATGGATTAAGTAGTGAAATACATCATTTATGTAAAAACAGTAATTGCGGTGCTACTCTATTTGAAGAAAAAATTCCAATTCATTCAGATACTTATGAAATGGCTGTAAAAATGAATATTGATCCTATTACTACTACTATGAATGGTGGTGAAGATTATGAATTATTATTCACTATTACACAAGCTGATTATGACACAATAAAAAATGAAAATGATATTAGTGTAATTGGCTACATCACTGAAGATATAGGCATTGTGAACTTAATAACTAAAGGAAATAATAGTGTAAAAATTGAACCAAAAGGGTGGAAGGCTTTTGAAAAAGAAGAGCAAAATTAAGCACTTGATACAATAAAAAAAGGGAACAATTGCTTGCCCCCCTTTTTTAACCTTAAAATTTAAAACTATGAAAACTGACGTAAAGATAAACTCATCCTTAAGGTTTTCCAAATGTTTTTTAAAATAAATTTATTAAACTTATTTTCCTTCGGCCAACACTTCCATAGTGGTACGGAAAGCAAAAAATTGATTTCCAAATAATTTCATTACATCATCCCGTAGTTTTGGTGCATCATTAGTAATGTAATTATCTAAATCTTCACGGCTATTGCAAGTGTACTGAAACACATAACAAGGCTCAGTTTCATCTTCTTCCACAGCATCTAACAAACTAATGCGATAACTGGTAAACAACCCTGTACGCATTACATCGGGCACATGCGTTTCTTTCATCCATTGCAACCATTTTATTTCAATAGATGGGTCAATTTTTACGGTAACATTATATAATATCATTTTTTTGTAGATTTTGCTTTTGATGATGAATTTGAAATAGAAGT
The DNA here is from genome assembly GCA_041165265.1 of Bacteroidota bacterium. Taxonomy (GTDB): domain Bacteria; phylum Bacteroidota; class Bacteroidia; order Chitinophagales; family CAIODY01; genus CAIODY01. Next base: position 4,176 of record JBEANU010000120.1, read on the forward strand.
TGATTTATGCACTCCTTTTTTTGCTCCTGCTTTTTTATGAATCGGTTTTTTATGAATTGGTTTTGAATCTTTTTTGATATCCATCTTTTTTGATTTAGGCATTTCTTCATCTGCTGTAATAAGCCCAATATATTCAATATGCGGCGTAATTACTTTTTTTCGATTTAATTCAAATTCATAAAAAGCCTTGCCCAACTGAGCCATAAACGGGGTAGCAATGTTTTTGTATTCAGTCTCATTATCAGCCGCAATATGCTTTGTATTAGTATAAATAACGGCTGCTAAAAAAAACTCAACACCACTTGAATAATCAACAATATAGGCTGCATCTGATGTCCAACCAAAATATTGCCCCAACTTATTAAACACTCTAATATTGCTTGGTATTTTATCGGTAGTGCCCCCATTCATAAAATATTTCATGTATGCATCGGGGTATTTTTCTTCTTCATAAATTGGGTTTGTATTTAACCTTGGCACCATAGCCATATTACGTTTCAAAAATTTAAAATCATCTTTAGTTAAATGCCAATTTGTAAAAGTTTCGGTAGGAAAAAAAAACCGTTTCATAAATTCATTCATTTCACTCAACGGAATATAATTGCTGTAGGTAAAGTTTTTGGGACCGTCTTTCAAAACTCCTTTTTCAAAATGTTGCTCCCCAAAATTTGGGTTTTTAAAATTGCATTTGGGCTGAATTGGGTTATAGGTTTGTATTTGACTGTATAAAACAGTTTCAGGTTTTGCTTTGCTTTTAATTTCTAAAAAATTACTATGCCTATGTTCATTTTTATCACTGATTGAAAATCGATTACAAAAAACAGCGTTTTTTAATTTCAATTCAGCCAATCGTTTGTTGGCTTGCTGTTGGGTTACAAAATCGTATAATGGGTTGTAAGCCGCATTATTGCTCACAATTAAAGCCTCCTTAATCATTTGCGCAACACTTTGTGGTTGAAATAATTTCACGTCAGCATACTCATTATTATGATTTCCGAATAAAGGTTCAATTTTCAGAATATTACTTTTATCTACTTTTATTTCATTCAATTTTTCAATTGCAAAAACCGAAAGTGGTAGTTTCATCCAACTGGCAGGATAAAAATAAAATTCATCTGCCTGAAATCCATAAGTTGTAAAGTGCGCTTTGTTACTGCTATCACGGTTGATTTGTGTGTAAATAATTTGTACTTGATACTCCTGTTGGTTGTATAAAATTTGTTGAAACCAATCAGGCTGTCCTTTTAAAACATGGATGATAAAATCATCGTTTGTAATTCGAGGAATTTGAGCTTCAGCCATTTGAATCAATAAAAAAAACAGCCCAATTAGCACCAAAATTTTCATTTTGAAGTACGCTTTTTTCGATATTGTTTTTAATAGATGCAATGTGGAATTGATTGGGTATAAATTATTTTTTTAAAAGTGCGTTTTAATGTTAAGCAATAAATAAATCACTCATTATTTTATCAGCAATTAGTTTACCATTAGTGGTAATTTTTAATACATTATTTTTGTTTGATAAATTACCAATAGCAATATGGGTTTGAGCTTCAAGCAATAATTCATAAATCCATTGATGGTTATATTTTAATTTTGCTTCTTCCGTATTTATTCCCCATTGAGTTCGTAATCCTGTCATTATCCATTCATTAAAAATATTTTTTTTAGATAAAAATTCCTCTTCTATTTCAAGTTTATTGGCATCAACACCAGCCATATATTTTTGCGTATTTGCAACGTTCCAGCATCGTAAATTATTTTTATACGAATGTGCCGATGGCCCAATGCCTAAATACGGAACCCCTTTCCAATAATTTGTATTATGAATAGCATAACGCCCTGCTTTTGCAAAATTACTGATTTCATAATGTTCAAAATCATGGCTACATAAAGTATCCATCAGTTGCTGCATTTGATATGCCGATGTAGCTTCGTTTACGTTTTCTTTTTTATTTTGTTGTATTAATTTTTGTAAAGGTGTTTTTTCCTCCACTGTAAGGTTATAAGCTGAAATATGTGGTACTTTTAAATGAATAGCAGTATTTAAATTGGTTGCCCAATTAGCGTTTGATAGCGTTGGTGTACCATATATTAAATCAATTGTAATATTCTCAAAACCTTTATCCTGAG
>JBEANU010000121.1:0-4752 GCA_041165265.1 Bacteroidota bacterium
AATAACGAATAACTTAACAAGTAATGACAACGATTATTATAATAGGCATCATCGTATTATTGATTAGTATAGTATTTCAGGTTTCTAAAACCAGCGAAATGGTAAGCATTTTAAAAGGTGCAGTGCAGGCCCGAAGAGATTCAAACAATATCTCAGGGCTATTACTTTTATTATTTATGCCTTTATTTTTAATAGGTTGTGTATGGTCAGCCATTCATTATAAATCACATTTTTTACCTGAATCAGCTTCAATACATGGTGTTTGGATTGATAATTTATTTAATTTATCATTATTGATTACCGGAATTGTATTCTTTCTAACACAAATTGCATTATTTTATTTTGCATTTAAATATCGTGAAAAAGAAGGTAAAAAGGCATTATATTATCCCGATAACAATAAGTTAGAAATGTGGTGGACAATTATACCAGCAATTTTTATGACTATTTTAGTGGTATCAGGATTATTTTATTGGTATAAAATTACTGGCCCAGCCCCCAAAGATGCAATGGTAATTGAAGTAACAGGCAAACAATTCAATTGGATTGCTAGATACCCTGGCGCCGATGGAAAATTAGGGTATAAAAATTTTACCATCATCAATGATAACAATATTGTTGGGATTGATACTACTGATGCAGCATCACACGATGATATTATTCCAACTGATTTACATTTTGTAGTAGGCAAACCAGTAAAAATTATTATCAATTCAAGAGATGTAATGCACAATTTTGATTTACCACATTTTCGTGTAAAATTAGATGCAGTTCCTGGTATTCCAACCACTTTTTGGTTCATTCCCAAATACACAACTGAAGAGATGAGAAAAATTGTGGATAATCCTAAATTCAATTATGAATTGGCTTGTGCTCAAATTTGCGGTCAAAGTCATTATGCTATGAAAATGGCTGTTAAAGTTGAAACTCAAGCGGAGTTTGATGCTTGGATTAAAGATCAAAAATCGTATTACTCAACTATGCAACCAGCACCAACAATTGCAAAAGTTGAAGAGGTAGCAACAGATGATAAAAATCAAGAAAAAACTGAAGCTAAAAAGTAATTATTTACTATTTCAATTAAACAACTAACGAATAACAGATAAATATAACAAATGTCAGCAACACATCACGTATCAGAAGAAGCGATTTATCATGAAGCCGAATGGCATGAACATCATCATGAAGATCATAATGGACATGACCATAAAGACACGTTTTTCTCAACATACATTTTTTCGCAAGATCATAAAATGATTGCTAAACAGTTTTTAGTAACTGGTATAGCTTGGGCGATAATTGGTGGCTTAATGAGCGCATTGTTTCGTATTCAATTAGGCTATCCTGATGAACATTTTGCATTTCTTACTTCATTATTAGGAAAATTTGCACCTAATGGGCAAATTGACCCACAATATTATTTAGCATTAGTTACCATGCATGGTACCATTATGGTGTTTTTTGTATTAACTGGCGGATTGAGTGGAACTTTCTCCAATTTTTTAATTCCATTGCAAGTAGGAGCTCGTGATATGGCTTCACCTGCATTAAATATGTTAAGCTATTGGATGTTTGTGATTTCAAGTAGTATTATGTTTTCATCTTACTTTGTTGAAACTGGCCCAGCATCAGCAGGTTGGACAGTTTATCCACCTTTAAGTGCATTACCCGAAGCTGTTTCAGGTTCAGGTGTAGGGCAAACTTTATGGTTAGTTAGTATTGCATTATTCATCGTTTCAGCTTTATTAGGTGGTTTGAACTATGTGGCTACCATTTTAAATATGCGTACTAAAGGAATGAGCATGACTCGTTTGCCATTGACCATTTGGTCGTTTTTATTAACAGCTATTTTAGGTATATTATCATTCCCGGTTTTATTAAGCGCAGCATTATTATTAATTTTTGATAGAAGTTTAGGAACTTCATTTTATTTAAATGAAATTTATATAGGGGGTCATGCCATGGTTGAACAAACTGGTGGGTCATCAATTTTGTACCAACATTTATTTTGGTTTTTGGGTCATCCTGAAGTTTATATTGTGATATTGCCAGCCATGGGATTGGTTTCAGAAGTTTTAGCTGTAAGTGCCCGTAAGCCAATTTTTGGTTATAAGGCCATGATAGGTTCTATGTTAGCTATCGGCGGTTTATCATTTATTGTATGGGCGCATCACATGTTTGTATCAGGTATGAATCCTTTTGTAGGGTCAATATTTGTGGTATTAACATTAATTATTGCAGTACCATCAGCCGTAAAAGTATTTAACTGGATTGCTACCATTTGGAGAGGAAGTATCAGATTTACACCTCAATCCATGTTTGCTATTGGTTTTGTAAGTTTATTTATCAGTGGTGGTTTAACAGGTTTATTTTTAGGAAACTCAACAGTTGATATTGAATTAACAAAAACATATTTTGTGGTAGCCCATTTTCATATTGTAATGGGAGTAGCAGCATTTTTTGGCTTGTTTGCAGGGGTATATCATTGGTATCCAAAAATGTTTGGTAGATACATGAATAACACATTAGGATATATTCATTTTTGGGTAACATTTATTGGTAGTTATTTAATTTTTTGGCCCATGCATTATCAAGGTATGGCCGGTTTGCCACGATGGTACTATACACATAGCAGCTATGAAACATTTAATCACATGAGTGATATGAGTAAATTTATATCTACAGTTGCGGTAATAGTGTTTATGATGCAAATTTTCTTCATCATTAACTTTTTCTACAGCATGTATAAAGGCAGAAAGGTAACTGAAATGAATCCTTGGGAAGCTACTACATTGGAATGGACAACACCAATTGAACCATTTCATGGTAACTGGCCAGGTGCAATTCCAACTGTTTATCGTTGGCCTTATGATTATAGTAAAGAAAATGGCGAAGGCTTTATTACGCAAACCACACCTATGAAACCAGGTGAAGTACAATTGCATCATTAATAATCATTCACATTTATTTGATAATAGTAATTAATAAAAATAATAATTGACAAAAACATTTTCCATATCAAACCCAATCATTAGCAAAATATATGATTATGGTGTATTAGCAAAATTCAAGCTTACATCATTTATCATCATGAGTGCTGCGGCTGGTTACGGAATTGCATTTCAAGGTCAGTTTAATGTTTTAACGTTCTTCAGTTTATTGGTAGGAGGTTTTTTAGTAACAGGCTCATCCAATGCAATTAATCAAATTTTAGAAAGAAATTTTGATGTAATGATGGAACGAACAGCCAACCGACCAGTTGCCTCTGAAAGAATGAGTTTGATGGAAGCAATGGTAGCAGCAGGCTTTGCAGGTATTGGCGGAGTAATGGTATTATGGTATTATTGCAACCCTATTGCAGGTATTTTAGGCGCATTGGCATTATTAAGCTATGCTTTTATATATACTCCAATGAAAAGAATTTCCCCAATTTCAGTTTGGGTAGGCGCAATACCAGGAGCATTACCACCAATGATAGGTGTTGTAGCGGCCACAGGTAAATTAGATGCATTAGCTTGGGTGATGTTTGGTATTCAGTTTTTATGGCAATTTCCGCATTATTGGGCAATTGCTTGGGTAATTGATGAAGATTATCAAAAAGCAGGATATAAAATGTTGCCATCAAAAGGCGGTAAAGATAGAATTACGGCAGCATTCAGTTTATTATATGCAGCTATGTTAATACCAATGGGAATAGTACCAACTTATTTTGGTTGGTGCAATAACACAACACTAACTATTAATGTACTATGCGGTGCCATGATGTTGGTGCAAGCAGTTGTGCTATTTATAAAACTAGATAACAAAGCAGCTAAAGGATTAATGTTCGGGTCGTTTTTTTATTTACCAATAGTTTTGTTAGCGTTAATAATTGGAAAAATATAAGAACAATGTGCTGATGTGATAATTTGCTAATGTGCTAATGAATTTGAAAATTGCTCAATGGCTTAATGGTGTAGCAACTCTGTTCCCCTCTCTGAAGGAGAGGGATTGAGGGTGAGGTAAAAAATAATCTGTGATGAATTGGATAAAAATTGAACGAATAAAGGTACTGGATGGACACAAAATAATTTTTCATTTTAGTGATAATTTTGAAAAAGTGATTGACTTTACACCGTTCATCGGAAATGATAAATTCACTTCAATGTTGAAAGATGAACAGTATTTTGCTCAGGTAAAAGTTTATGAAAATGGAAGAGGAATTTATTGGGCTAATAGTTATGATGTTTGTCCTGATTATTTAAGAAATTATGAATACAGTTATCCAAAGTGATAAATGGTTTGAACTGATTAAGAGTAGAAAAATTGGAGAATTTAAATTAAAGTGATACAAATTGACAACAACAACCTACAATACTGAAACATCGGAATACAGAATGAATCCGAAAAAATTTGCACTATGGGCAGCCATTGCAAGTATTTGTATGTTTTTTATTGGTATCACCAGCGCATATATTGTTAAAAAAGGTGCTGATATAGCCACAGGTCATTGGCAGTTGTTTAAAACACCGGCTATGTTTTTTTATAGTACTGTGTTTATTGTACTTAGTAGCGTTACTTTGTTATTGGCAAAAAAATATTTTTTTAAAGGCGATAGAATAGGGTATAAGTGGGCAATGTTTGCCACATCAATATTAGGCACTGCATTTTTGATCATGCAATATGCCGGTTGGAAAGCATTAATAAGTATTGGAATTTATATAGGCGGACGATTATCAAACCCAAGCGGTTCATTTTTTTATATTATTTCAG
>JBEANU010000122.1:0-4847 GCA_041165265.1 Bacteroidota bacterium
TATCCCCCAGCATGATTTGGATTTAATTGGATACATTTTTCACCCAATAATTTAATTTCTTTGCTCAGTTTAATTTTTTCTTTTGAACTGGCAATCAATGCCATCCTACCCAATGCAACACCCATTACATAATTGGCTTCAGCTTCAGATGGATATTGTTTCAAAGCAGCTTCAGCAAATATTTTTGAAGCCTGAAAATAATCGTTCCGTTTTTTATTATTTAGTTGCCTATTGCCTTCTTTATTAGCATAAAATGAAGCCATAGTTAATGCTTCAAGATTGGTATTATTTAATTTAATTGCTTTAACTAAAATTGGATAGGCTTCTGTTTCATTCAATGCGCCTATTAAAGTTTTAGCTTGTTGAATTAATTCAGCTTGTGTTTGGGCATTTGCTTTAATGGCAAATAATAAACTGAAAACACTTAAAAAAATTATATTTTTCATACTCTTAAAAATTTATTGAACGGATTTAATTTTTCAAAGATAATAACCAAAAACATAAGCTACTTTTACAACCTAATTTTTTTGATATCATGAAACAACAAATCATACAAACTGAATTAGCCCCTGCACCCATTGGGCCCTATAGCCAAGCAGTAAAAGCTAACGGATTTTTATTTTGCAGTGGGCAAATAGCATTACATCCTACATCGGGCGAATTGATGATAGCTGATATTGAAACTGAAACAAAACAAGTAATGGCAAACATTAATGCTTTGCTAACTGAAGCTGGTGTTGACTTTTCAAACATTGTAAAAACAAGTATTTTTTTAAGTGATATGAGTTTGTTTGCAAAAGTGAATGAAGTTTACGGCAGTTATTTTACAGGTAATTTTCCGGCTCGTGAAACCGTAGCTGTGAAAACTTTACCGAGAAATGTAAATGTTGAAATTTCAGTAACAGCAGTTTTATAAATGATGGTTATTGCAATTGATTTTGGTAATACTCGTACAAAAATTGGAGTATTTTACCAGCAAAAATTAGTATTTCAGGATGCCTTTGATAATGTTGCTACAGTAAAAGATTTTGAAAAAATATTTTTGCTTTTTGCAGATATCAATGTGGTTATAATTTCAAGTGTAATTAATATTTCGGCAGCAGTTCAAAAGTATTTTCAATCAAAAAAAATTAAAATTACCTATTTATCCAACCAAACCAAATTGCCTATAAAAAACAAATACAAAACCCCTGAAACATTAGGAAATGATAGATTGGCGGTTAGTTGTGGAGCAGTATCAATTTTTAAAAATACAAATATTTTAGTAATAAATTGTGGCACTTGCATCACTTATGATTTTATAAATAATAAACATGAATATTTAGGCGGTAATATTTCATTAGGTATTGATATGCGCCTAAATGCCTTACATCATTTTACAAAAAAATTGCCTTTAATTAAAAAAAATAATGCCCTTACTTTAATTGGCTCAAATACTGAAACATGCATCAACACAGGTGTAATTAATGGTGCTATTGCTGAAATTGAAGGAATTATAAAAAATTACAAAAAACAATATTCATCTTTAAAAATCGTTGTTACGGGCGGCGATGCTGATTTTTTGGCAATGCATATTAAATATCGCATCTTTGTTGTTCATCACTTAACTTTAATTGGTTTAAATAGTATTATCAATCATCCATGAAAAAAATAATTTCGATAATTTTAGTAATCGGCTTTTTTAAAAACACAACTGCACAAGAAAATATACCCTACAGTAGATATGGTATAGGGTTAATGCAATCGCAACAATTTCAAAGCAGCCAAGGTATGGGTAATTGTGGTGTTACCTTTCAAAATGAGTTTATGCAAAATCCTTCAAACCCTGCATCCTATGCGGCAATGGCTGGCAAAGCAGTAACATTTGAAAGCTCGATGCAAGGCAGGCAAAATATTTTAATAAATGGCTCAAATAAAAGTAGCAATTTTGATTTAAACCCGGCGCATGTTGGCTTAGCAGCAATGTTACATAGTGCTGAAAAATTAAAATGGGGCATAGGCTTCAATTTAATGCCCATTTCAAAAGTAGCGTATAATATTGAAGAAACTATCACCTCAAATGTGGTTCAAAAAAAGCAAATCAGTCAAGGATTAGGCAATTATTACAAGGTGCAAGTTGGTAATGGAATCAAACTAGAAAATTTTTATTTAGGCGCTAATTTGGCTTATATTTTTGGAAGTCAAAAAAATTCAACTACAGCTTTTTATCCTGATTCAATCAATGCCTTAGCTACTGAAAGATTTGCTACACAAAACGCAAATGGTTTTGCATTTCAAACTGGTTTGCAATATTTGATTAAATTAAAAAAAGATCAAAAAATTATTTTAGGCGCTACTTACAATTTACAATCATCACTTCAATCTACAAAAACCGAAGCCTATTTCAGAAAAAATAACAGCGGAACGCTGATTGATACCGCAAAATTAATGGATAATCAATCAGGTAAAATAATTTTGCCAAGTCAGTTTGGTTTGGGCATTCAATGGGCTCAAGGTCGTCAATGGGGCATTGCTGCTGAATTTTCAAATGCTAATTGGAGCAACTTTAAAAATTTAAATCAGTTTGATTCATTACACAATAACTGGAAAGTGAGTATCGGTGGATTTTTTACACCCGACCCTATTGCCTTGCAAATATTAAAACGCTGTGTGTATCGTGTTGGTATTAATTATGGTACTGATGCCTTGTATCTTCGTAATCAACAGTTCAAAGCTTACTCTTTCACAGGTGGTATGAGTTTGCCAGTGTTATACAAAGCTGAAGAAAACCGACCGATGTATATGTTTGCTCATTTTAATTTTGAATCAGGATTTATGACTAATAGTGCAGTTGGATTAATCAATCAAAATTTTTTCAAATTTAACTTAGGAGTTACTATTAGTGGCAATTGGTTTCAAAAGCGCAAATTTGATTAACTGTTGATTTTATGGCTTATCCATCAAAAAAAAATAGTTTCATTTCTAGTTTAAAACAATCTATTATCAATTAATCTTACATCGCCCACTTTTGCAGCAATGCAACAAACAAGTGGCGTATGCAAATGCCAATCGGTAATTGGTTGTAATGTTTTTGTATCTACAATTTCAACATACTCAGTACTTACAAACTCTTGCAAATTAAGCTGATAAGTGGCCCATTTGCAATAATCTTTTGCTGATTCAAATACAGTTTTATTTAATTGCATTAATACTTTTGAAATAGCACGGGCTGATGCACGTTGGCTACCATTTAATCGTACATTTCGGCTACTCATTGCCAATCCATCCATTTCACGAACAATAGGACAGCTAACCAATTCAACGTTTGTTACATTTAAAATTTCCAACATCCGCTGTACAATAGTGAGTTGTTGAAAATCTTTTTGGCCCATAAATAGTTTTGTAGGATTTACCAAAAAAAGTAATCGATGCACAACCTGACTCATTCCTTTAAAATGGCCAACTCTATGCAATCCCTCCATTACTTTATCTAAGTCGCCAAAATCAAAAATTGGGCATTGCCAATCCTCCGGATAAATATCAACTACATCAGGTAAAAATAATATATCGCAATTCGATTTTAAAAGTAAAGCAATATCAGCCTCCTCGGTTCTAGGATATTTTTCTAAATCTTTACTATCATTAAACTGAGTAGGATTTACAAAAATACTGCACACCGTAATATCGCAATTATACTTTGATTGTTCAATTAAACTAATATGCCCTTGATGCAAAGCGCCCATGGTAGGCACAAAACCAATACTTTTTTGAGTTTGATGATAGTATTTTAAGGCGCTAAAAAGTTGTATATTGTTACGAGCAATAATCATAATTAAATCTTATTCAACCAAAGATGAAAATATTGTTGTGAAATTTGCGATTTTTTTTTATTATTTTTGCAATCCTTTTTAAAAAACTAAGTTCTAATGCCCAATTTTTTAAAAACTATCTTTTACCACTAATTAATTTGAAAGGCGTATGATGAAGAAACGGATTTTGATTATTTCAAACGAAATAAATCCTTATTTAGAGTACAGTAACATGGGCAGAATATGCAATGCATTGCCAAAACATTTATTAAATGAAGGAGCTGAGTTGCGCATATTAATGCCACGATTTGGCAACATTAATGAACGCCGTCATAAGTTACATGAGGTAGTGCGTTTAAGCGGAATTAATATTGTAATGGGCGATGATGATATGCCATTAGCAATTAAGGTAGCAAGCATGCCTGGCGTACGAATTCAAGTTTATTTTTTAGATAATGATGAATATTTTAAACGCAAAAGTGATGTGTATGATGAAGATGAAAAATTTCATGCTGATAATGCTGAGCGTATGGTTTTCTTTTGCAAAGGAGCAATGGAAATTGTGAAAAAATTTGCTTGGCCACCAGATGTAGTACATTGTCATGGCTGGATGACAAGTTTAATACCCTTGTACATGAAAACAGCATATAAAAAAGAACCCGTTTTTTTAAAATCAAAAATTATTTATTCATTATATCAAAATGATTTTAAAGAAACATTAAATAAAAATTTTGCTTCGTTAGGCATGGGCGAAACTATTGTAAATAAAGAGTTTGAACCCTATAAAAAAGCAAACCATCAAGCTTTAATTGAAGGAGCTATACAATATGCCGATGGCATTATTTTAGGAGATGAAAAAACGGAACAAGCATCATTAGATTTAATAAAAGCTAAAAAGAAACCAAAGCTAGCCTACAATCCTGAGGATGAATATTTAGGTGAATACGTTGATTTTTATAGAAAATTATTAAGCGGAAAATAAATTTTGAAATAGCAAGTTAAACTATTTGAAAAAATGATATTTTAATAACTTGCACATGCTTTAATTATGTTACTAAA
>JBEANU010000123.1:0-5478 GCA_041165265.1 Bacteroidota bacterium
GCTGGCGGTGAGCAATATGTAAGCATCGGTAATTTCAAAATAGATGCACAAATACAAACTCAATTGGTAGATAGTATTCGTAATTTACCTGAGGGGGCTTATTACTTTTTTGATGATGCAAGCTTAATAGATATTACACCAAATGGGGTGGCGGAAGTTGGAGTAAGAAAGTTGGAGGTTTATCCTAACCCTGCTACGCAGTCAATAGTTATTAGTCATCAGTCATTAGTAAATACAATTGAGGTAACTGATTTATTGGGCAGGGCGCTAAAAACAATAACCAATATCCAATCATCAATAACCAATATCCAAGTGGATGAATTACCAAGCGGCATTTATTTTATAAAAGCCACCGATACAAACGGAAATGTGATGAATAGTAAATTTGTGAAGGAGTAAATTGTGAATTAAAATAATTCTTTTTCAACTTCAGTTTGTTTTTTAAATTCATCAATCCACTCATTTACAGTTGGAACATGGGTTACATCAAAATCACCTGATTTGGTGCGGCATAATTTTGATAAATGTGAACCGCTTTGTAAAGATTTTCCAAAATCATTAGCCAAACTTCTAATGTAAGTTCCACTAGTACAAACCACTCTAAAATATACATTCGGCATTTCAATTTTAGTGATTTCAAATTCGTGAATGGTAATATGTCGTTTTTTCAATTCTATTTCTTCATTTTTTCTGGCTAATAAATATAATGGCTTTCCGTTTTGTTTTACTGCTGAAAATATAGGCGGATATTGCGTTTGCTCACCAATAAATGTTTGGGCTGTTGCATAAATCATTGCATCAGTAATATGTTCAGTAGGATAAAAAGTATCAACTGGTATTTCTAAATCGAAACAAGGTGTGGTGCCACCCAAAGTAATGATGCCTGTATATTCTTTATTGGTATTTTGAAAAGTAGAAATCATTTTGGTTTTTTTGCCCGTGGCTAATATTAATAGGCCTGTAGCTAAAGGGTCAAGCGTACCAGCATGGCCAATTTTTTTAAACCGAATGGCATTTCGTATTCTACGAACTACATCAAATGATGTCCAGTTTAATGATTTATTAATTAAAATTATTTCACCTTCAGCAAAGTTGTACGCCATGATTAATGATTTCAGCAAAGTTTAAAAATCAAAGGTAGGTATTAATTTTTTTGAGATGAAATGCGATTGAATGATACATTATAAATGGAATAAAAAAAATAATCCATTCATTGTGCAAAATTAAATTTTGGCAAGCATAATTGTATTCTGAAATTTAACCCTAATTTTACCTCCCGTTATGACAAAATACATATTTGTTACCGGTGGTGTTTCTTCTTCATTAGGCAAAGGCATTATTGCTGCATCCTTGGCCAAACTATTGCAATCACGTGGTTATAGGGTTACCATTCAAAAATTCGACCCCTATATTAATGTTGACCCCGGCACTTTAAATCCTTATGAACATGGCGAATGCTACGTAACCGATGATGGTGCTGAAACTGATTTAGATTTGGGTCACTACGAGCGTTTTTTAAATAGCCCAACATCGCAATCTAACAATGTAACTACGGGTAAAATTTACCAAACCGTTATCAATCATGAACGTGAAGGTATTTTTTTAGGAAAAACAGTTCAGGTAATTCCTCATATTACTAATGAAATTAAACGCCGTATGACAGCTTTAAGCGTTACGGGCGAATATGATATTATCATCACTGAAATTGGTGGTACTGTAGGCGATATTGAAGGATTACCTTTTATTGAATCCATCAGGCAAATGAAATGGGAAAAAGGAAATCAGAATGCCTTAGTGATTCATCTTACATTGGTTCCGTATTTAAAATCTGCAAAAGAATTAAAAACAAAACCAACACAACATTCAGTAAAAGATTTATTGGAAGTTGGTATTCAGCCAGATATTTTAGTTTGCCGAACTGAAATGCCATTGAATATGGATTTACGTAGGAAATTAGCATTGTTCTGCAACGTAACGGTTAATAGTGTAATTGAAGCCCGAGATGTAGATACCATTTATGATGTGCCTATGGAAATGCTTCGTGAAAAATTAGATGTAACAGTTTTAGAAAAATTAAATCTTCCAGCTACTCAAGAACCTGATTTAAAAAAATGGAATACCTTTTTAAGTAGGTTGAAAAACCCTAAACATGAAGTAATTATTGGTTTAGTAGGAAAATATGTTGAGTTGCAAGATGCTTATAAATCAATTCATGAAGCGTTTATTCATGCCGGTGTAAGCAATGATTGCAAAGTACGGGTTGAAACAGTACATAGCGAATTTTTAACAGAAGAAAATTTTAAAGAAAAATTATCACATTTTGATGGAGTACTTGTTGCGCCTGGTTTTGGTGGCAGAGGCATTGAAGGAAAAATTGCATCAATAAAATATATTCGTGAAAACAACATTCCGTTTTTCGGAATTTGTTTTGGTATGCAATGCGCCGTAATTGAATTTGCAAGAAATGTTTTGAACCTGAAAGAAGCACACACTGCTGAAGTAGATACTAACACAGCGCATCCTGTAATTCATATGATGGAAGATCAACGAACTATTAGTCAGAAAGGCGGCACCATGCGATTAGGTTCTTATGATTGTGATGTGAAGGATGATTCAATTGCTCATAAAGCATACAAACATCGCCATGTAAAAGAGCGTCATCGTCATCGGTATGAATTTAATAATTTGTATTTAGATCAATTTGAAAAATCGGGCATGATTGCCACTGGCATCAACAATCAAAAGCATTTAGTTGAAATAGTTGAATTGAAAAATCATCCCTATTTTATTGGTGTACAATTTCATCCTGAATTAAAAAGTACAGTTGAAAATCCTCATCCATTATTTGTATCATTTATTGAAGCAGCATTAAAATATCATGAACAAAAAATTGAAGCTCAATTAAGTAAAGGCGAAGTGCCTTATGCTAATTAGATATTGCAAGTATTTTATAAAAAAAGCCAAATCAATTGATTTGGCTTTTTTGTTTATAATATCATTTGTTATAAGCTGTTTTATTTTTCTGTTCTTAATTTCTCTACTTGTTCAAGTGTTAACTCTGTTGCAATTACAATTTCTGAATTTTGTATTCCTAAAGTGATTAAACTTCTGGCAATTTTTTCTTTTTCTTTTTTAACTGCAAATGTTAATCTTCCTCTATCATCTTGTTCTCTCATTAAAGCATAATCATAAGCTTCTAATTCGGCTTTTGTCCAATTGTGTTTATCTGCATCTTCGTAAGCAAATTTCAAACCTTTGTCATTTAAATTTTCGGGAATAACTTGAAGATTTTCTGCATTTTTAATAAAGTAAATCCATTGGTCAATAACACTCTCCAATTCATTTTCTTTCTTGTTGAATTTGGGTAGTTCAATAAAATAGAATTCAATATCTTTTATATAATTTTCATTGGTTTTAATGTCAATTATTTTGTGTCTGTTTATGTAGCTTGGATTTTTTGTTACTTCAAAATCTAAAATCCCAATGAAATAAGTTGGGTTTAAATTTTGGTATTGGTCACCTCTTTCAATTTGCGCTGAATAACTTTTTGAAGCATAATACAAAACTCGTTTGTCAAAACCGTCAACTTCAGCAACTTGCATTTCTACAATATATGTTTTGTAGTTTTGGTCTATGGCTTTTACATCTACAATTGTCACTTTCCCACCTTTTAAGTCCGGCAATTGATATGGTGTTAGTATTTCAACATTTACAATTTTATGATTTTCTTGTAGTAATAAAACCGCGTTCAGAAAAGAAATTAAAACTTCTTTTCTATTCTCATTTCCAAATATTTTGCGGAATGCAACGTCATTTTTTATGTCTACAAATTTCATAGTGCAAATTTACAAAATTCTTTCTAATTTCTACTTTCTGTTTGAGAGTGAGGTTCTGAAAAATCGAGTACAACGGTTTCGGGCTTTGCGCTGGTGGGCTTTTGAAACCGTAAAACTGTCTGCCAGCACCAACGTTTATTAATTGCTTAAATGTTTCTATTTGCACTTTCCGCCCACTAACGCAAAACCCGTGTTAGGCGGTCGCTGTTCATACTTTTTTTATGGTTTGTTTTCATGTTTTCGCAAAATTATTTCCACAATGTGGTAAAATCTTTCAGGATAATAAAAATGAATTTCTCCATCAAAGTTTTTGGATAGCAGTTCGTCATTACTGCCAATTTTCTCTTTAGTTTTTACCTTCCAAGGAATTCTTTCCGACTCAGTGAGTTTAATTGAATCTTTGTTTCTACTGCCTGAGAATTTGAAATATACAGCATAACCACCTCTCCACACATTTGGCCAATTGGCGACCTCTAAACTGGAAAAATTATTTGTAGCTCGTCCTAATGTGTTAAATTTTATGATGTCTGAAAGAGAGAAGTTAGTGTTGTTAGTTTGTCTCATATAGTCTCTTATCAGATAAGAAAGAGCTACCACGTCTCTGTTTTCTTCACCAATTACCTTCATTTGAGCAGTCTTTGAAGTAGTCCTGCAACTAACACATAAAACTATTATCAAAGGAATCAATCGTAAAATCATATATGTCACTTTATTTAAATACTTAGTCTTTTCGTTCTACAGTGCCTCCTAACTTGTTTACAGGGTAAGTTTTTTGCCTTTGAGGGTCCTCCTATTTTTTTAAATGTTGCTTTAGTTAGCAAAGTAAATCAACTTTGCATTATCCCAAATTCAGCATTACACGAAATCAATACTATTCAAAATAAAGTTTAGCGAACCTTTAAGGTTCGCCAAACTTCTATTACTGAATCTAGGATTATTACAATTTCTAATAAAAACAAATATATATTCATTTTATAAAAAAAGCCGAATCAATTGATTCGGCTTTTTTGTAAATCATTTTTACTAAAAATTATTCTTCGTATTTAACGCCTAATGATTTTAAAGTTTCAATATTTAAATTACCTACTGGCAAATTATTATCTTTTTGATATTTAACTAACGCCGTTTTGGTATCTAATCCCATGATATTATCTGAACCACGTGGGCCAACGCTATATCCTTTTTTAGTAAGCGCATCTTGTATTTGTTTTACTACTTGGCTGTTAACTTTGTTATCGCAAAGTATTTCCTTCCATTCACTGTATCCACCTTTTGTTTTTAAATTGCGTTTTGAAATTTCAGCGTATTGAGCAGGTACAGTTACTTCTTCAGTATGAGCAGCGGCATCAACTACTAATTTTGTTACGTTTTTAAATTCAGCCGGAATGGTTATTTCACGAGTGGTAGATGGTGTTTTAACTACTTGCTTAGTAACTGTTTTAAATTCAGCCGGAATCACTTCTTCCCGATTTGATGCTGGTATATCTAACACTTGTTTGGTAACGGTTTTGTATTCAGCCGGTATTTTTTCCAAACACATAATAATGCAATCATCAGGGTTTTCACTCAAGCATCCAGTTTGTTTTTTCTTTACCCATTTTTGTCCTTCGGCACGTACCAATAATTGTTCAGTAACAGTTTT
>JBEANU010000124.1:0-3912 GCA_041165265.1 Bacteroidota bacterium
AAGGAAATGTGAAGAATGCAAAATTTGTGAAGGAATAAAGCAATCCCCCTAACCCTCTTGGAAAGAGGGAATATGGCATTCAAACTTTATAAATTCTTGTTTCTATTTAAGTTTGCTTAAAAAAATAAATTCTGAATTTATTCCTGCACGAATCCCCCTTTTCAAAGGGGGCAAGGGGGATTTGAACCAAAAAAAATTTGTAAAACAATAAGCCACAGATTGTATAAATTTGCACCTCAATAATTTTTACCATGAATGTAAATGATGAAATGATTGACCGCTTGAGTCATTTAGCTAGATTAGAATTTAATGCAGAAGAAAAAACAGAAATCAAAAATGATTTAAGTAATATTTTAACTTTTGTTGAAAAACTGAATGAGTTGAATACAGATGGCGTTGAGCCTTTAGTTTATGTAAATGAAGATGTAAATATTTTACGTAAAGATGAACGTCATCAAGAAATAACAAAAGCGGAAGCGTTGAAAAATGCGCCTCAAAAAGATTCAGATTATTTCAAAGTACCAAAAGTATTGCAGAAAAAATAATATCGCAATCGTTATATAATAAAATGATCCACGTTGGTATTATTCCTTTACAAATTTACCATTCAATATATTACCTTTTGAATCAAGTGCCTTTATAAAATAAATGCCGTTTGCTAAATATTCAGTTCTCAGTTTATAGTTTTCAGTATTCAGTTTTTCAACTTTTACATTCTGTTGCTCACCTAGTAGATTTGTAACTTCAATTGTGTTTACCAATAACTGATAACTAACAACTAATAACTCATCTTTAACAGGATTAGGATAAACTCTCAACTGCCTATTGTTTATTGAAACCTGCTCCATTCCTACGTTTCCAAAATGATAACAAGCTGAAGTATCGGTACATAAATTTTGTTTTGATTGAACAACCACAGCATAATTACCAACAGATTGAGGATAAAAAATACTATCGTTTGCGCCTGCAATATTTTGATACGTTGAACAATCAATCCATTGAAAATAACTATTTGTGGCTGTTGCAATTAATGAATTAGGAGTAACTAAAACAGATGTATCAACTGTTTTAATTCCTAATAACAATGTGATTGCTGAATCGCAACCATTTATAGCAATTAATGTATCATCATAAATTCCGTTTATGCTATATGTTTTACCATTAAATGTATAGCTGCTGCCTTGGCAAAATGAAGCTTGAACAAACGTGTGATTAAAGGGCAATACCACTAAATGCATGGCTATTACTGAGTCACAGCCTACATAATTGGGAATGGTATCAAAATAACTACCTGATTGATTACAAATTTGTTGGTTAAAAATAATAGAATTACCAAAACAAATTGTTTGATTAAATGCAGATGATGTTACTGGTAAAACTGTTAGATGCAGCGTAATTATTGAATCGCAACCCAAATAATTAGTTACTGTATCTTTAAATGTGCCACCAACAGTAATGAATGTGTGGTGAAAAAAATAAGATTGACCGCTGCATAAAGTTTGATTTATTGAAGATGAACTTGTAGGTAAAACGGTTAAGTGCAAAGTGATGAAACTATCACAACCATTGGTATTGGGCATTGTATCATAAAATATTCCACTACTGTTTAAATGCTGATGATTGAAAAAATAAATTTGGTTATTGCAAATAGTTTGGTTGATTGTTTTATTACTAATTAAATGATAAGTAAAATTCAAAATCACTAAACTATCGCAGCCTACATAATTGGTAAGTGTATCATAATAAATTCCTGATGCAGTAAGATTATGATTGTTGAAGTTAAAAGTTTGATTGCTGCAAATGCTTTGTGTAAGCGTAGTTTGGCTGATTGGTTGGATGGTAAAATGCAAAGTGATAAATGAATCGCAACCCAAATAATTTGGCAATGTATCGTAATAAATTCCTGAAGTGCTTAATGTTTTATTATTAAAAGTGTAAGATTGATTGTTACAAATAGTCTGAATAAAACTGCTGCTACTGGTACTGTTAACTATCAACTGAAGACTGATGATAGAATCGCAACCCAAATAATTTTGCAATGTATCATAATAAATACCTGATGAAGTAATATTATGATTGTTGAAGTTAAAATTTTGATTGCTGCAAATGCTTTGTGTAAGCGTAGTTTGACTGATTGGCTTGTATGTAAAATTCATGGTAATGAAACTATCGCATCCTAAATAACTTTGTAAAGTATCATCATACATACCAGTAGTGGTTAGTAAATGATTATTAAAATAAATAGGATGATTACCACAACTTGTTGTAAACAATGTTGTTCGTATTTCAGGTAAAACTGTTAACACTAATATGGCTATTGAATCGCAACCTAAATAACTGCTTAAAGTATCTTTATATAAGCCAGTTTGATGAATAAAATTTGATTTAAAATAAATACTATCACTACCACAAATTGAAATTAATTTTGATTTTCGAATAATAGGCAATACACTTAAATGCAGTGTTAGTAATGAATCGCAGCCAGTGCCCATTGCCATTGTATCTTTATAAATTCCGCTGGTAGTTCGGTTTTTACCATTGAAAAAATAACTACTACCATTGCACAAAGTTTTATAAATATCACGTTTGGTATTGATGATATTTAAGTTTAATTGTAGGATTGAATCGCAACCTACATAATTTACTAATGTATCAAAATAAATTCCTGATGTAGTTAATTGATGATTGTTGAATGTATAAAATTGAATAGGACAAATGCTGGCATTGATGCTTGCAAAAGATGGCTGATAACAAATAGCAGTTTGTGTAGTATTGGTATAAATGGCAGGATTCAAATCAAAATATATAGCTGCTTGATTGGGCACAATTGAATTGGTAGTAACTGTAGGCAAAACCTTTACATTAAAACTTACAAAACCATGACTCAAAGGCTCGTTGGTAGCGCTATCTACTAGATTTATTTGTGGAAAATTAAATACTATTTTATTGCTAAATGTTTGTGTAACAGGCTGATGACTATAGCCCGTAATTTGCAAACTTGCTACATCTAATTGATTGCTTAAAGTATCTCTTACAATAATATTAATAGCAGTATCATTACCCGTATTTTGAAATTGAACGGTATAATTTATAGTAGAATCATTTACATTCAGTTGTGCTGTTTTTACGTTTGGGTCGTAGCCATTCATGATGGGAAAACAAATATGAAGTGTATCATCATTTGGATTTGCATCAGGTGTATTAGGCACTACAACTAAAGTATAGCAAACACTCTGACCAATTTGTGCTGTAGTATCTACTTGTAAACTTAGATTTAAATTGGTCGGAAAATTATTAAAATCTGCTACATTCCAAATCAAAGAATCGGTAGAAATAACAGTTGGTTGAGTTGAATAAAAACTATTCTGTTTAAATTTAATAGGACCGTTTTTAAATAATTTGACTTTGCCTGAATTGATTGTTGATGCACAATTATAGCCATAAATCGAATTGACATATCCTTCACTTAAAACTATATTATTTAATCTCCCTGGTCGATGTCTAGTACTAATAATATTTTGAGAAACAACATCATTATTTACTGATTTGCATTGCAAAGCAAAATTCATATTTGCATCAAGTGAGTCAATCGCTGAAATAATGGAGGTAAGTACTTGTTGGGTAGGACAACTTAAATAGTAAGGTAAATTGGTGGTATCAATTTTAATTTGAAAGGTATCAAATGTAGTTACATCAAAAGCATAGCTTCCATCCGGGCGACTTGTGGTTTGTTGTTCTAAAATTCCATTTCGCCAAAGTTCTATTTTAATATTTTTTAGAACTGTATCGGTTGAATTATATGTACAAGAGGAGTTCTTATCTATATAAATTAATCCATTAATATTCCAATATATTTTACAATTATTAGAATTGAATAGATTACATATTGGAAGTGATTGCCATCCACTACCA
>JBEANU010000125.1:0-5659 GCA_041165265.1 Bacteroidota bacterium
ATGCTAATCCGAATAATTTATTGGGTGGTACATTTAGTTGGAACAACAATAAAAATACATCCATCATTGAAGTAAATAAAGCAGGATTATACATTGTTACAGCTACATTTTCACCATGCAAACCTGTTGTTGATAGTGTTCAAGTATTGATGCAAAATTGCGATTGTAACATGTATATGCCCAATGCATTTTCACCTAATCATGATAATTTAAATGAAACTATTAAACCCATAATGGAATGTTATCCATTACCAATTGAATATGAATTTTCGATATTTAATAGATGGGGACAAAAAGTATTTACCACTTCAAACCCTGATGAAAGCTGGGATGGAAGATTTAAAAATGCAGAACAAGAAATGGGTACTTACGATTATTTAATCAGTTATAAACGAGTATTAGCAGATAAAAAAATAATTCAAAAAGGCGATATATCATTGCTCAGATAAAATCAAACTGAATAATTTTTTAATCTAATCAGTTTAGTATTATGCTGATGAAACAGATGTTTGTTCAATTTTAAAACACTAATATTAGTACTATTATTCAGCCAATCCATTTGCAAAAGCAAATTTTAAAAGTCCTACAATATTGGTAGTGTTAGTTTTTCGGTAAATATTTTTTCGATGCGATTCAACAGTTCGTTCGCTAATAAATAAGGCATCGCCAATGGCAGCATTATTCATTTCTTTGGCTATTAATTTTATAATTTCAATTTCACGGTCAGTTAAATTCACTTTTTCAATAGCTACTTTTTTTTGATTATTTTGCGTTAATGAACGCATCATTTCAGCAGCTACATCATTATCATAATAAGTGCCACCATTAGCAATTGAATTAATGGCATCTACCAATTCTTTATTGCCAGTGTTTTTTAACACATAGCCCGATATGCCAGCGTTCAGCATTTCCTGAATATGCTCAATATCGCCAAACATTGAAAGCGCCAAAATTTTAATTTCAGGATATTTTTGTTTCAATAATTTAGTTAATTCAATACCATTCATCAATGGCATATTAATATCTGTTAAAACTAAATCAGCATTTTTAGTTTCTAATATTTTTAAAACCTCTTCACCATTATTTGCTACGCCAATTATCTCTATATTTTTTTCATCTGATAGCATGGAAAGTAAGCCATCAATCATCATCTTGTGGTCGTCGGCAATTACAATTTTTATTTTGTTCAAAGGTTTCATTTTGTATGTTCCATAATCTGCCGCCTTTAAGGCGCATGATTATTGGAGATTAATTATGTTAAAATTGATTTTAATAATTCATCATTTATGTTTTTAAAACTGTCAAACGCTTTTAATGCGTCAGACATTAGCTAGCGGAATATCAATGGTTACAGTTGTTCCTTTGCCAATTGTTGAATCATAATTAATATTTCCTTTTAAAAATTCAATTCTTGAAATAATATTTTTCAAGCCAATTCCTTTGTCGGAAGTAAGTGTTTCATCCACATTAAATCCAACGCCATTATCTTCAATCATAATGGTTAATTCATTTTCAAATCGTAGCAATTGCAAAGTGATGTGATTGGCATTTGCATGTTTGATAATATTGTTTACCAATTCTTGCAATATTCTGAAAACTATTGATTCCATTGATGTTTCAAGCCTTTCATTCATGCCTGTAATTTCTAAATCAATTTTTAAAGTAGTGCCACTAAGCTTATCAATAAAATCTCTTACCGCATTTGCCAAACCTTTTTTAATCAACATATTTGGCATCATATTATGCGAAATAGTTCGTACTTCTTTTACTGAATCATCAACCAACGAAATAGCATTTTGAAATAATAATTTTTCTTTTTCATCAATCGTAATTCGATGTTGAACAGATGATAAATTTAATTTAACTGCTGATAACATTTGTCCAATTCCATCATGCAAATCTTTTGCAATTCTTTGTCTTTCGGTTTCTTCGGCTTCTAATACAGCTTTGCTTCTGAGCTCTTGTTGCTTCATCATTTCGGCTTGTAAAACAGATTTTTGTTTCAGTTTATTTCTATTAAAGATTAAATAAAATGTAATTGAAACTAGTATTAATCCTACAAGCAAAAACCAAAGTGATAATGATTTAATTTTATTATCTTTTTTAAGCAATAAATTTTCTTGTTCTTTTTTTTCCGAATCATATTTTACACTCATTTCAGCAATTTGATTGGTCATGTTACTATTTAGTAATGAATCCCTCATTTTATTTAGTTTTTCAAAATAAAATTCGGCCATATCAATATTTCCTTTTTGCATATAAAAATTGAAATATTTTGAATACGATTGCTTTAAATTATTTAACTGATTGGCATTAATTGCCATTGTATAAGCCTTATCAATTAATACTTTCGAGGCATCAGGTTGTTTTAATTTCAACAAAATATCAGCACAATTATTATAACAATTAATCAGTATAGTAGTGTCTTTTAAAGCTTCACACACATGTAATGCTTCAAAATAATATTTTTTAGCCTCTTGTAAATTTCCTTTAGCTTTAAATGCAAAGCCCAAACTATTATATGTGTTAGGCAATCCATAATTAATTTTTATTTCTTTGAAAAGTTGAACCGATTTATACAATACAATTAATGCTGAATCATATTGCTTTTGATCTAAATAAACATTGCCTAAATTGCCATAATTGCCTGCCAAATTTAGTTTATCATCAAGTTCGGTATTGGTTTTAATTGCACTTCGGTAATACCCAATTGCCATATTTGATTGATGCAATTGAAAATATATTTGAGCCACATTATTTTGCGAATAGGCTATATAAGGTTTGATATTATATTTTTCATAAATCTTTAAACATTCAATGTAGGCTTCTAATGATTTATCATAATTTTCAAGCCTTGTATAAATATTTCCAATTTTATTTAAGGATGAACCAATGCCCATTTCATCATTCAATTTTCGGCGAATTGCCAATGCTTTTTTATTCAACTCTAACGATTCGGTAAGGCTGCCTTTTTTTAATTTTACCAATCCTACATCGTTATAAGCAAATGCTAAAAATTTGGGGAGGTTTAATTTTTCAGCAATTTTTAATTCTTCAGTTACATATTTTTCGGCGGCTGCCATATCAAAATTTTGTAGCTCCCAACTCAAATCGCCAAGCGCTATAACCCTTTCTGAATCATGCTTTGCAGTATTTAGTTTTTCTTTTAATGCTTTTATTTTTTCTGAATCTTGAGCTTGTGTTTCAACACATAAAAATTGAAAACTTAAAATTGTTATAATTAAGATAGAATAAAATTTATTCATTTTTTAATGTAAATTTTTGAATAAGAATAAATGAAATGCAATAGTTTTTGCAAGATATGCGGAACCTCAAAATTCAATTTTTATCACCTTTAATTAAAAGTTTAACGCAATAAAATAACATCACCCTTAAGTACTTTAGGTTCTTTAAAATTATTGAATTCAACAATATAAATATAAGTGCCTACTGGTTGTTCAGCACCTGCAAATGTGCCATCCCAGCCTTTTGTACCAATAAATAAATCGGGGCTATAAACTACTTGCCCCCATCTATTAAATACTTTAAATTGAGTAAGATGGGCATTTGCACCATCAATTATAGGAAATAAGTAATCATCTAATCCATCGCCATTAGGTGAAAATGCATTGGGCATAAATACTAATCCTGGATTACAATCTATCATTTTTACTTGTACCGAATCAGTAATTGAACAAATAACTTGATTAGTGATTTGAATATAATTCCAACCGGGTTTTGTAGCAATGTAGGTTGAATCTGTTGTTAAACTTGGGCTCCAAAGATATTGGCTGCCTTTGTTGTGCACGTTTAATTTGATTATTGTATCATCACATATGGTAAATGTTTCGCCTTTATAAATAGCTAATGGTATTGGAATTAAATTCACTTTCATGGCATCTGAATCTGACCCACAAATATTTTTTGCTATACAATAATAAGTTGCTGATTGCGATGTATAAAGCATGGTATCATTAGTTCCGTTGTTCCATTTAAAAGTTAATGGCTCACTGCCTGTAATGATAGGTTTTAATAAAACAGGTTGGGTATAACACTCATTAATTAATTTATTTTTAAAATATATGGTAGGCGATTTTTTGAATTGAACATCCATAGTATCTACATGCGACCCACACATATTGTTTACAGTAAGTATTGGTGTATAGTCATCATATAATGAAATTCCGGCGGCAAAAGAGCCATTATTCCAAGTATAATAAATTGGCTGTGTTCCGCTAACAGTAGGTATTATATTGTAAATTGATTGGTTACATAAAATAGTATCTTTTCCAAATTTAAAAGTTGGGCTTTTATTAAATTGTACTGAAGTGGTATCCCACACACTGCCGCATTCATTATATACTCGTACAAAAAAAGTATTTGTATTTTTTACAATAAATTTGTTTAGTGTGCTGCTATCCTGCCATTTATAATTGATAAGGGCACTGCCTGTAACTAATGGCGTTAATATAATTGAATCTACATCACAAACATTTTTGGGCAAGCCTAAATCAACAGTTGGGGTTACTTTAAATGTTAATCGAACGGTATCCCACTTGCTACCACATTCATTATAAGCTCTTGCAAAATATAGTTTAGTGGTATTGGCTACAAAACTGCTTGCAGTGCTACTATCCTGCCATTTGTATTTAATATTGGGTGAGCCAGTTACCACTGAATTTATAGTAAAATTAGCTTGATTACATAATGTTTGATTCAAGCCTAAATCAATAGTTGGTTTCTTTTTAAAAGTAAGGTAAGTGGTATCCCACACACTGCCGCAATTATTATAAGCTCTAACAAAAAATAATCCATCACCTGTGGTATTATAAAAATTATGAATGGTGCTATCCTGCCATTTGAAAGTAACTGGTGTGCTTGATACTACAGTTGGTATTAAGTGAAATGAATCTAAATTACAGATTGTTTTTCGTATTCCTATATCAACTGATACAGGCGCATTACCTAATGAAATTTTCATGGTATCACGTTTACTGCCGCAACTATTTGTGGCTTGTAGCCAATAAGTACCAAATGTAGTTGCTGCAAAATTTGTGGTGGTAGCTGAATTTTGCCAAGCCAATGTGGGCGCTGGTTTGCCAGTAATGGTAGATGTGATATTGATATTAATTGAATTGCACAAAAATGTATCACGGGGCAATACAACTGTTGGCTTTTCATTCACCGTAAGTTTTACTGAATCAGTTACCGAACAAACTTTATTAAAACTGATATCATCAATGGCAAAATCGTTTCCGCCTGTAGCAATTGAATTATTGTTGATGCAAATGGTAACTACTGTATTCGCTCCTGAATTCCATACCATCGAGTTGTTTGTCCAAACACCTGTTGCTAATACAGGGCTAAATGTTGGAAGTTGTTGCACACCATTAATATTAAAAGATAAAATACCCAATGATGCAGCACTTGAAAATGGATCAACATTGGCTACCCAGGCTGATAAATTATAATTGGTATTAGGGGTAACATTTACAGTTTGGCACCATACCGAAATACTAGGACTGGTGGAACCGTTTACAACTAGCATATTGCCCACGCCACCTGTATGATTATTGAATGCTGAAAAATTATTATGCGCTAAATTTGGGCTGGTGGTAATGGTATAAAATCCAGGACATGAAAGCAAGCCCCAACTTTG